>DASTAU010000030.1:0-6827 GCA_035712425.1 Sphingomicrobium sp. | reverse complement strand
GGCGCGAGCGATATCATCGGCGATCGCGCCCTCGGCTCGGAACCGATGCAGGTTGCGGCCCTCGGGCGCGCGGTGCTCGACGGCCTGGCGTCGGCGGGTGTCATCGGGATCGTCAAGCACATCCCCGGACACGGACGCGCTTTGGTGGACAGCCACCACGAGCTGCCCATCGTCACCGCGAGCGCGGATGAACTCGAAAGCGACCTCGAGCCGTTCGAACGCCTCTCCTCTGCGCCGATGGGGATGATGGCGCACGTGGTCTACACGGCCTGGGACCCGGATCACCCGGCCAGCCAATCGCACATGGTCATCGATGACATTGTTCGCCAGCGCATCGGCTTCGACGGCTTCCTGATGAGCGACGACAGCAACATGAATGCCCTGACCGGAACGCAGGCCGAGCGCGCCGCCGCTTGCGTCGCTGCCGGATGCGATGTCGCGCTGCCCTGCAACGGCGTCTTGTCGGACAATATCGAAATCGCGAAGGCGCTGCCGGAGATAAGCATCGAGGGAGCCGACCGGCTGGCGCGGGCGATGGCTGGTACGATGGTCGAACCCGACGGACCCGACTTCGCGGAGTCCCTCGCCACACGTGATACCTTGCTCGCGCTCGCCTGAATTCGTTCCCGACGTTCGCAGATGTCAGCCGCCCGTTCGTCGACGCGATGGGTTGCCGCGAGAAACTCTTCTTTGCGAAGGTGACGGCCGTCCTCCGTCAATCCAGCTCAGGAGAAATCCCTGCCGATGCGCCTGCTCTCGCTGTTCTGCGCCGCCGCCGTCCTCGCCGTTTCACCCGCTGTCGCCCAGTCGTCGCCCGGTGGCGACAAGGACAAGGGCAAGAGCGTCGAGGACCTCCACCGCGACGACCTTGCGAAAGCGGCGGCGAGCGCATGGCAGGGCGCGCCGGTCGATGAGCGGGCGGTCGCATCGCATCACAGCATCACAGTCGACGGACGTGTTCTGAAGTACACCGCGACCGCCGGCACCCTGACCATTCGCGATGCCGAGGGAAAGCCGACGGCGAGCATTTTCTACACCGCCGACACGCTCGACGGAGTTCCAAGCTCACGTCGTCCGGTGATGTTCTTCTACAACGGAGGACCCGGTTCGGCGTCGTTGTGGCTTCGCATGGGCTCGTTCGGCCCGATGCGCATCCAGACGACCAACGCGGAATATCTCCACCCGGCGCCCTTCAACTTCGGTCCGAACCCCGACACTTTGCTCGGCACCACCGATGTCGTGTTCATCGACGCACCCGGAACCGGCTATTCGCGTCCGCTCGGCGACGCCAAGCCGGCCGATTTCTACGGCGTCGACCAGGACGCCGATGCCTTCGCTCGGGCAATCATGCGCTACGTCACCAAGTTCGGCCGCTGGGACAGTCCCAAGTTTCTGTTCGGCGAAAGCTACGGCACGACCCGCTCCGGGGCGCTCGCCTATCAGCTGCAGGACCGCGGGATGGCGCTCAACGGAGTCGTGCTCCTGTCCTCGATCATGAACTACGGTCGCCGCCAGCCCGGCCTCGACCGCGACTTCATCAATTACATTCCCAGCTATGCCACCACCGCCTGGTACCATCACAAAATGGCGAGCCCACCGACGACGGCCGCGGAAGCGGCGGCGGAGGGACGCGCTTTCGCCGAAGGGGCTTACGCTGCGGCACTCGAAAAGGGCCAGACGATCAGCAAGGAGGAAGAAGATTCTGTCGCTCGGCAGATGAGCGCACTGACCGGGCTCTCCATCCAGTTCATCGAGGACGCCGATCTTCGGGTCGGCCTTTCGCAATTCCGCAAGGAGCTACTGCGCGACCAGCGACTGACCGTCGGCCGTTATGACTCGCGTTATACGGGCGTTGACCCTTCAGCTTCCGGCGATTCTCCCGATTTCGACGCCTCCGACGTTGCGATCAGCGGGGCGTTCGTCGGCACGCTGCAAAGCTATCTCGCACGCGACCTCGGCTATCAGACCGACATGCCGTACCGGCTGAGCGCGAGCGACGCCGATGGCTTCAAATGGGACTTCAAGCACAAGGCGCCCGGCGTCCGCTTCACGCTGAACGACCCCAATACCGCGCTCGACCTCTCCGCCGCGATGCGCACCAACCCCTATCTCAAGGTGCTGTCGCTGAACGGCTATTACGACATGGCGACGCCGTTCTTCGGTACCGAGTACGACCTCGAACATATGATGTTGGAACCCGCTCAGCAGCGAAACCTTGAGTTCCGCTACTATCCGTCCGGGCACATGGTCTACCTGAACCCCGATGCGCTCCACGCAATGCGGGTCGACGTCCAGAACTTCATCAACGAGGCGGTTGGCGAAGCAGCGTCGGGAACGCCTGCGGTTCGGCGGGCGCGCTGACTTATCCACAATAGAGTAAGGCGCTGCCTTCGCAGCGCCGACGCTCGTGGTAACATTGCCCAGTGGATGAGGATTTTGACGAGCCCCTGGTCCGGCAGTCCGACGAGCTGACTCTCAGCCTCGACGGCTGGGAGGGACCGCTCGACCTGCTTTTGAACCTCGCGCGCGCTCAAAAAGTCGATCTCGAGCAAATCTCGATCCTCGAGCTGGTCGAGCAATATCTCGCTTACCTGAACGAAGCACGGGTGCTGAAGCTGGAGATCGCCGCGGACTACCTCGTGATGGCGGCGTGGCTCGCCTACCTCAAATCCTGCCTGCTGCTTCCAAAGGATCCGGAGCAGGATCCGAGTCCTGAGGAGATCGCGCTGCGCCTTCAGATGCGGCTTCAGCGGCTCGACGCCATGCGCGAAGCCGGCGCGCGATTGCTTGGCCGCGACCGTATCGGGCGTGACGTGTTCGTACGTGGAAACCCCGAAGGGCTGCGCCTCGTCCGAAAGGCCGCATGGCAGGTGCGAGATTTCGACCTGTTCGCAGCATACGGAGCGGTCCGTGCGCGCACCCAGCCGGCGATGCATGTCGTCCATGCTCGCGCCGTCATGACTCTCGATGAAGCGATCGAGCGTGTCGGCAAAATGATTGGAATGGCGCTCGACTGGACCTTCCTCGAAAGCTTTCTGCCTTTGAGCCAGGACCCGCAGTTCCGCCGTTCCGCGCTCGCCTCGAGCTTTCTCGCGGCGCTCGAGCTGGCGCGGCGCGGCCGGCTCGACATCGCGCAGGACGAGCCGTTCGCTCCGATCAAGCTCAGGGCCGCGTAATGGACGAGCTGATGCGTTCCATCGAAGCAACCTTGTTCGCGTCCGCCGAACCGCTGACGATCGAAGAAATCGCCGAGCATGTCGGCGAAGGCGAGATCGAGATCGCCCTCGGACAGCTCTCCGCTCAGTACGAAGGCCGCGGAATCGAGCTCGTAGAACGCGGTGGCCGCTGGCACTTTCAGACCGCGCCCGACCTCGCTCACCTGCTTCGCCGGACTCGCGAAGAGGTGCGGCGGCTGTCGCGAGCGGCAACCGAGACGCTCGCCATCATCGCCTATCACGAGCCCGTCAGCCGCGCCGAGATTGAGTCGATCCGCGGGGTTCAGATCTCCAAGGGCACGCTCGACGTGCTGATGGACGCTGGCTGGGTGCGGCCAGCCGGCCGCCGCGAAGGGCCCGGCCGGCCGTTGCTCTACGCCACGACGAAAGAATTCCTCACGCACTTCGGCCTCGGGTCGCGCCGGGACCTTCCGGGAATCGATGATTTGAAGGCGGCGGGATTATTGGACCCTCTCGACGAGTCTATCTTCCAGCTTCAACTGGAAAGCGAGGACGAGGCGGACTAGAAGCCGCCTCAAAGGAGTTTCCGTCATGGGCGGTCTTAGCATTTGGCATATTCTGATTCTGGCGCTGTTCGTGCTGCTCCTGTTTGGCGGCAACCGCTTCTCATCGATGATGGGCGACGTCGCCAAAGGCCTGAAGAGCTTCAAGCAGGGCATGGCCGATGAGGATGACGAAAAAGCGAAGCGGTACGACGAACAGCGCCGCAATGAGCCACCGCGCCGGATCACGCGCGATCAGGAGCCCATCGACGTGACTCCGCGTCGCGACGAGCCCGTGGCTCCGCCTCCGCCGCCGCGAGACGACGAAGCCCAATAAGCGTTAGGCCTCCGCCATGTTCGGCGTCGATTCTTCCGAGCTCGCGGTCGTCGCGATCCTCGCGCTGATCTTCATCGGCCCGAAGGACCTGCCCAAGGTCATGCGGACCGTCGGCTATTGGGTCGGCCGGGTGCGTGGAATGGCGCGCCACTTCACCGCCGGAATCGAAAATATGGTCCGCGAAGCCGAGCTCGAGGAAATGGAAAAGCGTTGGAAGGAGGAGAATGAGCGGATCATGCAGCTGCATCCGCCGGACGCGCATTACCCTGAGCCGGGCCAGCCTGACGAAATGCCGCCGGTTGCCGAGGTTCCCGAACCGATGCTGCCGCTGGATGAAAAGCAGCCGGATGAAGACGTCCCGGTGAAAAAGCGGCCGCTGCCGTGAAGGACATCGACGACACCAAGCAGCCGCTTCTCGATCATTTGATCGAGCTCCGGCGGCGGCTTTTATGGTCGCTGGCGACCATCGCCGTCCTCTTTTTCATCTGCTTCCACTTCGCGTCCAACATTTTCGCGGTGCTTGTCCAACCGTTGCTTCGCGCGGGCGAGGGGCGGCTCATCTACACCGACATTTTCGAAGCTTTTTTCGTCCAGATCAAAGTCGCGCTTTTCGCTGCCCTGATGCTGAGCTTCCCGGTGATCGCGCTGCAGCTGTGGCGGTTTGTCGCACCCGGTCTCTACGTGAAGGAGAAACGGGCCTTCCTGCCCTTTCTCATCATGACGCCCGTCTTCTTCATTGGCGGCGCGTGCTTCGCTTATTTCCTCGCCATGCCGTGGGCGCTCCACTTCCTCTTGAGCTACCAGGGAAATGTCGGCGGCGTGCAGCAAGAGGCGCTTCCCGGTGTCGGCAACTACCTGACGTTCGTCACCCGCTTTCTGTTCGGGTTCGGCGCCGCGTTCCTCCTGCCCATTCTGCTCATGATCCTCGAGCGCGCCGGAATCGTCACGCGCGAGCAGTTGGCGAAGTCGAGGCGATACGCAATCGTCGGCGCCGCGGCGGTCTCGGCGGTTCTGACTCCGCCCGACGTCGTTTCCATGCTGCTGCTGCTGGTTCCCCTTTACGGCCTCTACGAATTCGCGATGCTCGCCATCCGGATTACGCACTGGCGGGCGGCTCGGAAAGCCGCCCGTTCGGGCTCCGCCGGAAGCGCAGTTGTTGCTGGACCCCAGACAGAAGAGGGCCCGGAAGCGCCACCGGGGGGGGGGAGGGTTGGCGGTTCCGGGCCCATTTAAGCGGATAGCGAGAGCGGGGGGGCAAAAGGTCACTATCCAAACTGCACAACGCCCCTTCCTCAAGATGGGTTCCCCGCCTTGCCAAGAAATTCGAACATTTTTTTTATTACGGCCGTAACGATCCGCCGATCGCCTCAGACAGGCGGAAATACAGGCAAATCAACGCTGTAGCGGCCAAGGTTTCGTTCGAGCGTGGAACGAAGTTGCCGTGCGAGGCCGGCGACGATGCGCTCGAACTGTATCTTTTCGGGGATTCCCTCTTCTTCCTTCGGAACAAGGACGTGGCTGCTGAGCGTAAGCCTTGCCGTCAGCTCGCTGACTCGGCGGAGGGAAATCTCGATCGGATCTTGAGGTGCATGAAGCATCGCAAACTCGACGATCTCGGTGATCAGGAAGGCAACCGAGACGGCGACATCCTGCGTCGTGTTCACGCTGTCGATGTCGAGGTCGATGCGGAGCGCTCGGGCGGCTTCCGGCGCTCCGGCCCGAAGCTCGGCCGCGAGCTCGTTGATCAGCGGGCGCAGCGCGATTCCGCGATTTTCTTCCATTTCCGCGAAATGATTGCGGTGGACGATCGAAAGCGCGCCGACTCTTCGGCTGATTCCCGCGTAGGCCGAGCGCGCTTCCGGCGCTGTCGCGCTTCGCCCGTGTATATTTAGGAGCGAGGCTACCACCTGGAGATTGTTCTTCACCCGGTGATGGACTTCCCGGACCAGCCTTCGCTGCCCTTCAAGGGCAGTCGTCATTTCGGCATCGGATTGTTCGACCCTTGCCACCGCGCGCCCGAACGCGTCACGAAGCTCCTGAATTTCTTCGGATGGCCCAAGCTTTCGCGGAAGATCGAGGGGACCGCCACCCGGCTGATATTGAGTCACGGCGCGTTCCAGCCGCTTTAGCGGGCGAACCAGCAGACGGCTGACGAGCAGCCAGGTGATCATAGCCGCCGCGATCCACATCAGCAGAGGCAGCAGCAGGACGAGTCGGTCCCAGGGGGTAATCCGTCGATCGGTGGTTCCGACCGTGGCGCGGAGCGCTCCTCGGCCCACTGGCCAATCGGTCATGCGCAGATCGGGAACAGCATTGCCCGGGGCGCCGATCACCTGGAGCTCGCGGGCCGCATCGTGAAGCAGCAGCGTCTGCACGTCGGAGTTCGCGTCTGCCGCGGTGCGAAGCTCCTGCACCGGCACGAGCGCCGTCGCCATTCCGTTGATCACTCCGACCCTGACTGCGACCGCGTCCGTGTCCGGAGCGATCCGCAGGCGGATGTCACCCGGCGCGACGATGGGAAGCTTGCCAGTGTCCCCAACGGTTCCGTTTGAACACAACGGCCTGCCCTCTGGGGTTTCGAGCTCGAAATTCTGCGACACTGCTGGTGCAATCGCCAATGATCTTCGCGCGCGATCGCATGTATTGCCCCCATTGTCCGCGAGTGCTCCGTTGGCGGCGATTCGCAGCGCCAGCGCATTGCGAGCAAACAGACTTTCCACCGAGCTAGCGGCGAGCCGCGCCTGATCGTCGCTGCGCTGAAGAAGTGCCGAA
>DASTAU010000029.1:0-7966 GCA_035712425.1 Sphingomicrobium sp. | reverse complement strand
CGACGGGCTCAAGCATCTTGTCGATGAGGACCTTGCTCGACGGGATGATCGAGCCGACCATCACGGGATTCTTCAGGAAACCGCGGAGGAACTGCCACTGCGGGCTCGGCGAGCGGCGGTCGCGGCGGCGCTGAAGTCGGCGTGAACCTTTCAGCGTACGCGCGGGTGACGGCGACATGAATGCTCCCGTGGGGCGAGGAAGGACGGAGCGTTGGCAAATGCGCCAACGCTTGGCAAGTTTCCCAACGTTAGAAACGACAGCACGCCGAACGGCCGTCTGCGAAGCGCGCCATAGCTGCGACGAAGCCCTTTAAGGCTTCCCCCCCTCGCGAGGGTGCAGCATTCCCGGAAGCACGAAGCCGATCCCGCCGAGCGGCCGCGTCGCGTCGCTCTTCAGCGTTTCCTGGATGCGCTGATATTCCTCGAGCATCTCTGGCGTGACGGAGGCGCGGGTCTCGCTCAGCGCGATCTCGAAATCCTCCATCGTCACCTTGCCGGCGTCTAGTCCGCGCCGAAGCGCCGTCAGACCTGCGCGGCGGACGAGATCCTCAAGGTCGGCTCCGGTGAAGCGCTCGGTCCGCTTGGCGAGGCTTTCGAGATCGACATCGTCCGCGATCGGCATCCTGCGCGTATGGATCGCGAGGATTCGTCTGCGGCCGGCGGTATCGGGCGTGCCCACGTAAATGAGCTCGTCGAAACGCCCGGGGCGAAGAAGTGCCGGATCGACCAGGGTCGGCCGGTTGGTGGCGCCGATGACGACAACGTTCTGAAGCTCCTCGAGCCCGTCCATCTCCGAGAGGATCGTGTTGACGACGCGCTCGGTCACCTGCGGCTCGCCGAGGCCGCCGCCGCGCGCGGGCACGAGGCTGTCGAGCTCATCGATGAAGATGATCGTCGGTGCGACCTGGCGCGCCCGGTTGAACAGTCGCGCGATCTGCTGCTCGCTCTCGCCATACCATTTGCTGAGCAGGTCCGACGACTTGGTCGCGATGAAGTTCGCTTCGCTCTCGCGGGCCGCGGCCTTGGCGAGAAGCGTCTTGCCGGTCCCTGGCGGGCCATAAAGGAGGAAACCCTTGGCGGGCCGTATGCCGAGGCGGCGGAAGGCTTCCGGATGCTTGAGAGGAAGCTCGACACCTTCCTTCAGGCGATCGCGCGGAGCATCGAGACCGCCGATGTCGTCCCAGCGAATCTGCGGCGCTTCGACCATGACTTCGCGCATTGCCGACGGCTGGACTCGCTTGAGCGCGTTGTCGAAATCGCGAAGCTCCACCGACAGCGCGTCGAGGATCTCCGTCGGGATCACCTCTTCTGCGAGATTGATCTTCGGCATGATCCGACGAACAGCTTCGAGGGCAGCCTCGCGACACAAAGCGGCGAGATCCGCGCCGACGAAGCCGTAGGTCCGCCGCGCAAGCTCATCGAGATTGACGTCCGGCGCGAGCGGCATGCCGCGAGTGTGGATTCCGAGAATCTCGCGGCGGCCGGGCTCGTCGGGAACGCCGACGACGATTTCACGGTCGAAACGGCCCGGCCGGCGGAGCGCCTCGTCGAGCGCTTCCGGACGGTTGGTAGCGGCAATGACCACCGTGTTCTGTCGCGGCTCCATGCCATCGAGCAGGGTCAGGAGCTGCGCGACCAGCCTTTTCTCGGCTTCGCCGGTGACCTGGCCGCGCTTGGGCGCAATCGAGTCGATCTCATCGATGAAAATGATCGACGGCGCCGCTTGTGCGGCCTGCTCGAATATCTCGCGGAGCCGGCGCTCGCTCTCGCCATAAGCGGACCCCATGATTTCGGGACCCGCGATGTGGAAGAACTTGGCCGAGCTTTCGTTCGCGACCGCGCGGGCGAGCAAAGTCTTGCCGGTACCAGGCGGGCCGTGCAGCAGCACGCCCTTGGGCGGATCGACTCCGAGCCGCTGGAACAGCTCGGGATGGCGGAGCGGAAGCTCCACCATTTCGCGCAGGGCGTCGATCGTGTCGCGCATCCCTCCGAGGTCGTCGTAGGTGACGTCGGCGCGGCGCTGACCGTCCTGCGGCGCATATTCCGGAAGCAGCTCGACGACGGTCTTTCCGTCGATGTGAACGATGCCTTTGGGCACCGCGGACACCACGACAAGCCGAAGCTCCTGAAGCGCGAAAGCGGGGGCATTCAGAAGCTGCCGGATGTGGTCGGGCATGTCGGCGTTGACTCGCTGATGACCGGCCGTCGCGACGGTGTCGCCTTCCTCCAGCGGACGTCCGGCGAACGTGCGCTTCAGTGCTTCGGCCGAGCCCTGCAGGCGAACGTTGGGCTGGGCGGGCGCGAACACGACGCGGGTCGCGGGCTTCGATTCCGCCTTTCGCACTTCGACGTAATCGGCGGAACCGACACCTGCATTGGCCCGCTGGAGGCCGTCCAGGCGGATGATGTCGATGCCTTCGTCCTCACCGTAAGGACGGATGGCTCGGGCGGCGGTAGACCGCTTTCCGATAATCTCGATCACGTCGCCTTCGGAAAGGCCGAGCTCTTCCATCAACTTGTCGGGAAGGCGGGCAAAGCCGCGGCCGCTGTCAGCTGGAGGCAGGCTCGCCACCTGTACCTTGCGCGACTTCACGCGGTCGATCGTGTCAGCTTCAGGCATCGTTTCTCCTGACCCACGCCCTCATACCGCATACGCAACGGCGGCAAGCTTCGCAGGTTCACTTTCGTGATCAATATTTGATCGCTCCCGCAATTTTGCGAACGATTGGCCGCGGCGCAAAGCGAGTGCTTGCCGCAACGACCTTGTTTGTCCATCCCGGCACGACAACTGCGTGGTTTGAGTCCAGTCCCTTCAATCCGGTTTCGACCACCTCGGCGGCATTCATCGCAACACGATCGAACAGGCCGTTGCCGCCGAATCCCGCGACATCCCCGAACTCCGTTCTCGTTGGGCCGGGGCAAAGACAGCTCACCCTAATTCCGTGGGGCTTCAGTTCCTCGTGCAGCGCCTCGGTGAGCGACAACACGAAGGCCTTGGTCGCAAAATAGACCGCCATCTTAGGACCGGGCTGGAAGGCCGCGGTCGACGCGACGTTGATGATTCCGCCCGATCTGCGCTCAATCATGTCCGGCGCGACCGCCCGGCAGAGGTCGGTCAGCACGCCGGCGTTGAGGTCGATCATCTGCCGCTCGCGCTTGGCATCCAGCTCGGCAAACTGGCCAATAAGGCCAAAGCCGGCATTGTTGACGAGAAGATCGACGGTTTCTCCGTTGGCGGTAAGGTCGTCCATGAGCTTCAACGCCGCATCGGCCTTCGACAGGTCGATCGCGACTGCGCGAGCATTGCCCAGTTCCCTGGCCAGCTCTTCAAGCCGTTCCTTCCGCCGCGCGGCGAGTACCAGCCTGTGGCCGCGCTTCGACATTTGGCGCGCGAACTCGACGCCGAGGCCTGCGGACGCGCCGGTGACGAGAGCGACTTTATTCAAGCTCAGGAGACCGTCGCCTTGACGATCTTGCCGGGCTCGCGCGGCGGTTCTCCGACGGGGAGCGCGTCGACATATTCCATGCCGCTCTCGACCTCGCCCCAGACGGTGTACTGATTGTCGAGGAATCCGGCGTCGTCGAAACAGATGAAGAACTGGCTGTTGGCGCTGTTGGGGTTCTGCGAACGGGCCATCGAGGCGGTCCCGCGGCGATGCGGCTCGCTCGAGAATTCAGCCTTGAGGTCCGGCTTGTCGGAGCCGTGAAATCCGGTCCCGGTGGGATCGCCGCCTTGCGCCATGAAACCCGGAATGACCCGATGAAACACGACTCCATCGTAAAAGCCGCTGTTGGCGAGGTCGGTGATGCGTTCGACATGGCCGGGAGCGAGGTCGGGGCGAAGCTTGATGACGACATCGCCGCCGGTGGAAAGGCTAAGGGTGAGGCGGTCGGCATCGGCCATGGCTAAACTCCGGATGAAAGCTGGGTAACGCGGGCGATTTAGGAGCGGCGCGGTGGTTGCGCCAGTGCGGCCGCGTCCATAGGAGGGCTGGGACGGGTCCAATCGAGAGGGGAGCGCAATGGCCGACGACGACCGCCTCGCCGCTCCGCTCGTCGCCGAATCGAACCCGGCGCGCTCCACCGTCATCGACGACGAAGACCGGCTTCGGCCCGAGTTCGTCGACAGGGTTCTGGACGCGGTCGACGCCGGAGACGACGAAACCGCTCGCAAGTTGGTCGAGCCGCTCCATCCGGCCGACGTCGCCGACCTCATCGAAGCGGCGGCTCGCGACGAGCGCGAGGGGCTGGTCAAGGCGCTCGCCGGAATCGTCGATGCCGACGTGCTCGCCGAGATGAACGACTGGGTCCGCGAGGACCTGCTGGACGAGATGGAGCCGCAGCAGGTCGCGGACATCGCGGGCCAGCTTGAAACCGACGATGCCGTCGCGCTGATCGAGGACCTCGACCGGCACGAGCAGCAGGCGGTGCTCGAGCGGATGGAGCCCGACGACCGCGCCGCGGTCGAGGAAGCGCTCAGCTATCCCGAGGAATCGGCCGGCCGCCTCATGCAGCGCGACCTCTGCGCTGTGCCAGAGCATTGGAAGGTCGGGCAGGTCATCGATTATTTGCGCTCGACTGCCGATTTACCGACAGATTTCTGGGAAGTGTTCGTCGTCAGCCCGGATCACCATCCGGTCGGGACGTGCAAGCTGTCGACGATCCTCAGGACCCCGCGCAACACGCCGGTGACCGAGATCATGGCGAGCGAGCAGACCTTGATTCCGGTCGACATGGACCAGGAAGACGTCGCTCTCCGGTTCCAGAAATATGCGCTCGTTTCGGCCGCCGTGATCGATGATTCCGGGCGGCTGGTCGGAATGATCACCGTCGACGACGTCGTCCACATCATCCAGGAGGAAGCGGGCGAGGACGTGCTGCTCCTCTCCGGCGCGGGCGGCGAGGACATCAACGAACCGGTTCGGCTGACGGTGCGGCGACGGTTGTTCTGGCTCGTTATCAACCTTGGAACCGCAATCATCGCGGCGAGCGTGGTCAGCCTGTTCCAGGGCGAGATCGGCAAATATGCGGTGCTTGCGGTGCTGATGCCTATCGTCGCCGGGATGGGCGGGAACGCCGGGACCCAGACGCTAGCGGTCGCGGTGCGTGCGCTGGCGACCAACCAGTTGACCGAATCGAATACGATCCGCGCTTTCATCCGCGAGCTGACGATCGCGCTCGCCAACGGCGTTTCATTGGGAATCCTGATCGGTTTGGGCGTCAGCCTGATTTTCCACAACCCGCTTCTCGGCGGAGTGATGGGCGCTGCGATGGTCATCAACAATCTGGCGGCGGGGCTCGGCGGAATCTTCGTTCCCGTGACGCTCGATCGGTTCCGTATCGACCCCGCCGTCTCGTCGGCCGTGTTCGTCACGACCATCACCGACGTGACTGGATTCTTCAGCTTCCTCGGGCTTGCGGCGCTCGTCGGCCTCGGCCGCTAAGCGATTGCGAATCATGGACTAGTCCGGCATCGCTGGTCGCGTGCCGAAACTTCACCTGACCAAGGTCGCGTTCGCTTGCCGCGATCTCGACGCGCTGCGGCAGCGGATCGACAATCGGACTGTAAACGGCGAAATTCGTGTCGCTACGCGGATGCGCCCGAAGCGCGCCGCGGAGCTGGTCGGCGGTAACCTCTACTGGATCGTCAAGCACCGACTCGTGGCCGGAATCGAAATCCTTCGGTTCGAGGACCGTGAAGACGGGCGGATCGATATCGTCTGCAATGCCGACTTGAAGGCGGTGTCCCCGATGCCGCGCCGCGCACATCAGGGCTGGCGGTATCTCGAGGACCTGGATGCTCCCAGTGGAGAAGACGACGGCAGCGGGCTGGGCCAGCTGCCGCCGCAACTCTACGGCAAGCTCGCTTCGCTTGCCCTTGTTTAGGCCTGTTCCGGCTTACCTGAACAGAATGATCAGGATGATGATCAGCAGAATCAGGCCGCCAATACCAAAATACATCACTCACTCCCTGTTCTAGCCGCTCGCTGTTGTAACGTTCACTCGTCGGCCGGGTTGCTCAAACCATCCCAAGTCGGCTTGCCGACTGAGCGCCTCACCGGTAACGCGGCCGAAACGACAGGGAGGCTTGAAATGAAGGTTTCGACGGCAATCGATTCGAGGGTCGCGGAGCGCGCGATGCTGAGCCATCCCTTCTACCAGGCGTGGACCGAAGGGCGGCTGCCGCTTGACACGCTGCGGGACTATGCCCGCCAGTATTTCCACCATGTCGAAGCCTTTCCCCGAGCGGTGAGCGCGGTGCACAGCGCCTGCGATGATCGTGAGGGCCGCCGCATGCTCGCCGAGAATCTCGCCGAGGAGGAAGGCCTCGAGGCGGGCAAGCAGGATCACGCCTCGCTTTGGCTCATGTTCGCCTATGGCCTTGGCGAACGCGAAGAAGCCGTTCGGTCACAGCGGCTCAATCCCGAGACGCGCGCCCTGATCGACACATTCCGCAAGCTGTCGCGCCAGTCATACGCCGCTGGCCTTGGCGCTCTCTATGCCTATGAGAGCCAGTTCCCGGGTGTTGCTCACGCGAAAATCGAAGGCCTGATCGAGCGCTACGGAATTTCCGAGGAGAGCACGCTACGCTTCTTCCGCGTCCATGAAAGCGCGGACGTCGAGCATAGCGATGTGTGCCGCACGCTGTTGGATCGGCTGCCGGAGGCTCAGCGCGGCGAAGCCATTGCGGCGGGCGAAGAGCTGGCTGGAGCCCTTTGGAACTTCCTGTCGGGCGTGGAGGCTCGCGCCTCGGTCAACTAACGGCAGCCGCTGACGCTTGCGGAACCGCTGACCCGCAGCGTGCAGGACGGGCCGCCCGCGATGTTCACCGTCGCAGGCCCGGTTGCGTCGACCGTCACCGAATTATCGACATTGGCCGCGATCGTCGCAGCACCGTCAGCGCCAAGTGTCGCGTCCTTTGTCGCGAGCGCGGCCGCGTCAAGGGTGGAGATGCCGCGAATAACCGCGGTCATCTTCGCCGCCTGGCCGGCAAGCTTCGCGCTCGCCGTGCCGACGACGCTGACATTGAGCTGATCGACGCTGACCTGCCCGATCTGCCCCGCGCCGCTGCCTTGCACCGAGAGGTCGAACGACAGGCCTCTGACCCGGTCGATGGCGATCGCTCCCGAACCGTTGAGCCATGCGGCGCTGAGATCGTGCGTTCCGAGGCTGATTTCGACCGGTCCCGAATCCTTCCCGGGATAGCCGCCCCAAGAATCGAGATTGCTGTGAACGACAAGCGTATTGCCGCGGACCTCGACCGCGACCCGGTCGAGCGCCTGAGGAGAGCCGGTCGCTGTTGCAAACGGAGCGACCCCGGTCGTCAGGTTCACCTTGAACGGGCCGTCTACACGGACCTTTTCGAAGCCCGTGATACCGAAATTGCGGGTAGCCGCGCTGGCGGGCGCGGCAAGCACGGCGATGCCGGCGGCGAGAAGGAAGGTGCGCATGAGAGGCACCTTCCTCGCTTATGGTTAAAAGGCCTTTAAGAGCAGCGGACGTCGCCCGAGCCGTGCTTGGTCACCGAGCATTTCGCGCCGCCCGTAACATCGACGTCGCCCGAGCCCATGACGTCGACGACCGCCGCGCCGGTCGCATTGGCGTGGACGTCGCCCGATCCGGCGATGGTGACCTTCGCATTCTGGGTCACAACGCCGCGAGCATCGATGGTGCCTGCGCCGACGGCGCTATACTCGGCGATCTCGGCCTTGCCCGAGCCGACCTTCGCGTCGCCCGCGCCGGTCATCGACAGCTTCAACGACTTTACATCAACCGATCCTATTCCGATGTCCCCCGCGCCAGCCAGGGCCGCCTCGAAGCTGTCGCCGTGGACCGCATTTACGTTCAGGTCGCCGGCGCCCGCGAGCGTCGCGCTGCTCAATTGCGGCACGGTTACGTTGAAAACGACCTTGTGATGCGAGCCGAAGCTGAAGTTGAACAAGCCGTGGCCTTTCGGACGAATGAC
>DASTAU010000028.1:0-2002 GCA_035712425.1 Sphingomicrobium sp. | reverse complement strand
GGCCAGAGTCCCTACCAGATACGCGTCACCGACCTTTCGCCGGAGGGATGCAAGGTCGACCTGGTCCAGCGGCCGTCAGAAGGCGAGCGGATGCTGCTGAAGTTCGACGGACTTGAGGCTATCGAGGCCGAAGTTTGCTGGGTCGAGGGGTTCGTCGCCGGGCTGCAGTTCGACAAGCCGATTCACCCGGCGGTGTTCGACCTTCTGCTGCACCGCCTCGGCGCCTAGTCCACAGCGGTTGCCGTGATCCGCGGCTTCGAAGCGCCGACCAGCTCGCGATAACGATGAGCAAGCTCGAGATGCGCCTTGCGCGCCGGATCGCCGCTTGCGCGATCGGCGGCCGAGCGCTCCTGCGCCGCGCGCCGCATGAAATAGGAACGGTTGCTTTCCATCACTCGCCACCCCCGATTGTGGCGACTCGCTTATAACCCCTTTCGACGTCGAAACGAACTGACCTGCATCAGGCCCGGGCCCGGATCAGTAGCGGCGGACCAGCGGATCGAGCCGGACATTCCGGACGTAGCCGCGATAGTCGACGTCGCAGCGGAAACTGAGGTCGCCGCGACCATAGGCTCCGCCGTAGCCATAACCCTGGTTACCGTAGCGGCCCGAGGCGAGCATTCCGCGGACGCGCACTCCGAAGGTGCGGCGCTCGACGTCGGTGATCGCGGTCACGCGGGCATAGCCGCCGTAGCCGCCGTAGCCATTATAGGCCTGTGAGCGCTGGACGGCGGCGAAGGCGCACTGGCGGATCGCCTGCCTGTCGCTGACATTGTAGCGGTTGCCGATCAGGCCATCGATGATCGCCCCGATCGCGCTCTGGTCGTTGCCGTAGGGCTGGCCGGGATAGGGCTGACCATATGGCTGGGCCGGATAAGTCTGGCCCGGATAAGGATAAGTCGGGACCGGCTGCGGATAGGGTTGCGGGTAGGGCTGCGGATAAGGAGTATATTGGGCAGCGGCGGCCGAACTGACGAGAGCGGCGGCGGCCATCAACGACGCGAAGCGTGCCATGAAACCCTCCTTCGAGAGGAGCGCGGCTTCTATCACGGTCCGCGGCGGCGAAAAACAGCCATGCGGCGGCGGTTCGCAACGGCTGAACGCATTGCGGTCGATGCTCCCTTTGCGAAAGCGTAACGGCGCCGCGACGCCCGGCCGATGGGCCGGAGTCGAATTGTCCGTCGGAGGAGATACAGCATGAGCAACACCGCCAGCGACCGCAGCCGGGTTTCGGCGAGCGACCCGAGCGAGGTGCGCTATTTCGGGAAGAAGCACGGGCTCACCGACGAGCAGGTGCTCGACCTCATCAAGGAGCACGGCAACGACCGCAACACGCTCGAGGCCGCAGTCGCGAGAACTCGGGTCGAATAGACCCTTGCACCCAAGTAGCCGAACCGGAGGCGGCGCGGCGATGCGCTGCCTTCGTTCCTTGGCTCGAGTTCAGTCGGTGCGCTCGCGGCGGATTCGCGCGACCAGGCGCGAGCCTTGCCACAGCTCGCAGTCGTGCCCGTCCATCATCTGTCTCGCCACCTCGACCGCGGCATCGTCGTCGTCGGCTTCAAACCATTCGCCGGACGCGACCCTATCGACCCCGTCGAGGCCATAAAGCCTGTAGTCCGTCACGCTTCCAATCCCATTCAATTGCTGGCCAATCGGCCCTTTTCGACGGGCGAAAACGACCATTTCGAGATTTGGTTTCACGAGCGTTTCAATGGTTTCCGGAGACGCATCGACTAGCTTAAGGTACAGAAGGAATGCTGTAAGGCTGGACCCCTGCCGGCGCAGGGGTACAGTAAAGCCGGGAGGGGGCTCCTTTGGACGCATTCGGTTTCGTCTTTTCGCTGTTCGCGATCGTTCTCGGGCTTAGCCTGGCGAAGGTGCTGGAGGGTTTTGCGCGCGCGCTGAAGCGGCGGCGAATCGTCCATCTCGGCTGGCTGACGCCGATGCTGGCGATCTTCGTGATGCTCGACCTCACCAGCTTCTGGGAGTTCGGCTGGGCCGC
>DASTAU010000027.1:0-2545 GCA_035712425.1 Sphingomicrobium sp. | reverse complement strand
AAGCGCAACGACGGAGCGACGACTCCGCGGCGGCGGATCGGGCTCTCGATGCCATGGTGCGCCAAAGCATCAAGCAACACGGCCCTTGAATTCCGGTTCTGGTCTCTCGCCGATCCAGCGGCATTTCGGCGAAGAAGGACGATAGCCTCATGGTCAAAGAGGAACTGCTCACCATCGAAGGCGTAGTCGACGAGATTCTGCCGGACGGTCGGTTCGGGGTGATGCTCGACAATCAGTGTCGGATCATCGCCTACACGGCCGGCAGGATGCGCCGATATCGCATCCGGTCGATTGTCGGTGATCGCGTTCATGTCGAAATGACGCCTTACGACCTCTCGAAAGGCAGGATCGTTTATCGCGAGAAGCTTGCCGGCTCATCGTCGGGACCCAGGCGACGAAGCTTTCGTCGGTGACGGTGTCAGAGCGAACGGACGATCAAGTGAAGTCAGGCGCAGTAGGGCTCGGACCGCTGCTGTCCCGACGGTTCACCACGTATAGCGCGGATACCAAGCGGAGCATCTTTCAGCTGGTCACCACCGCGACGCCTTTCATCGCGTTGCTCGCGGTCATGGCGTGGGCATCGCATGACCGCTACTGGCTGACCCTGCTGCTGGCGATCCCGGCGGCCGGACTGCTCGTCCGGCTCTTCATCATCCAACATGACTGCGGTCACAGCTCGTTTTTCAAATCCCGAGCCGCCAATGACTTAGGCGGTCGCGCGCTCAGCATCCTGACGCTCACCCCCTACTACAGCTGGAAGCGCGACCATGCCGCGCACCATGCCTCCACTGGCAACCTCGATCGCCGTGGACGCGGTGATGTCGCGACGATGACCGTTGCCGAATATCAGTCCTCGCCACCTCTCAGGAAGCTCGCTTACCGACTTTTCCGGAACCCGCTGGTCATGGTCATGCTGGGTGCGCCGATCAACTTCATCCTGCTGCAGCGATTTCCCAAGGGTCACGAGTTACGGAACGCGCAGTCACTCCGCAGCATCCTCTCGCTGGATCTCGCGCTGCTCGTCGCGTTTGGTCTGCCGTGCGTCCTGTTGGGCGCCCGTCCGGTCTTCGGAACCTATCTGCCCGTGATGGTCATTGCCTCGTGGATCGGGAACTGGCTGTTTTTCGTGCAGCACCAGTTCGACGGGGCACATTGGGAGCGCGACGATGACTGGGACTTCCATAATGCCGCCCTCAGCGGCAGCTCTTATTTCAAGCTTCCGCCGGTGCTTCAGTGGTTTTCCGGGAACATCGGACTGCATCACGTGCATCACCTGTGCAGCCGCGTTCCGAATTACCGGCTTCAGGCCTGTCTCGATGCCGCCCCGGAACTCCAGGAAGTCGCCAAGGTGATCACCCTTCGCGAAAGCCTCGGGTGCTGGCGGCTGGCACTTTGGGATGAGCACCGCAAGTTGTTGGTCGGATTTCGCGATCCGGCGGCCCGCCTAGGTTAGCAATACCACTGCCGATACAGGCGGCTTTGCGAATGGCCCCTCTCAGGCATTATCGGGGCCGACGCGCCATTTTTTCAGACGCGGACGAGCGGACAGGGCACTCCGGGCACATCCGCGGTGAACTCGAATAGCGAGCCGATAAGAGGCTGTTTGACGATATCTTCCGATGAGAGAAGCTGGCGCGCCGTGGTCGCATAAGCGGTGCGAAGATCGCTTCCGCCGAACGTCAGCTTGGTGATGTTTGCGACGGGAAAGCGGACGCTTTGGAGAAGCTCGCCCGTCGGCGAATAGCGGCGCGCTTCCCAGCCGGCATAGAGCGCGATCCAGACGCAGCCTTCGCTGTCGATCGTCGGTCCATCGGGATGCCCTTCCTTCGGGTCGATCCGGACGAACGGCCGCGCCGGTCCGAGCGTCCCGTCTTCGCGAATATTGGCCACGCCGATCGTCCCTTTGAGCGTGTCGACGAAGTAAAGCGTCTTGCCGTCCGGCGAGACCGTGGGCCCATTGGTGATGGCGATCCCATCGAGACCGGTGTCCGTGAGACGCCCTTGGTGGAAGCAATAGAAGGCGCCGCTCTTCGCTCTCTCGCCATCGTCCATTGTCCCGAACCACAGGCGCCCGTGCGGATCGACCACGCCATCATTCAGCCGGTTCGTCGGCCTGCCAGGCTCGACCTCGACGATCAGGTCGAACGCGCCGTTCGCCTCGTCGAAGCGGTACAGTCCCGACTGAAGACCAGCGACGAATCCGCCGCCCTCGGCAGGAAAGAGGAAGCCGACCTGTTCAGGCGAGTCCCAGCTCCCCTTCGATCCGTCAGCGGGATCGTAGCGATGAATCTGGCGCTTCTTGATGTCGACAAACCAGAGCGCGCTATCGCGCTCCACCCAAACCGGCCCTTCACCGAGCTCCGCCTCGAGCTCCCAGACAGGACGAACGCCGCTGCTCATCGCCGCGCTCGATACAATTGCGGGCGGAACGCCGCCACCCTAGAGCAGGCGAAGATGCGGAAATTGCCTTCGATCATCGCCGGGACGCTCGCGCTCGCCGCATGCAGCAGCAGCGACGGACGTTACCCGTCGCTTGCGCCGAGAG
>DASTAU010000026.1:0-6050 GCA_035712425.1 Sphingomicrobium sp. | reverse complement strand
TTCACGAGCGAAGAAGTCTGGGGCACGCGCTATCCGGATGCTGGGTCCGTTCACCTGCTCGAATGGCCGGTCGTGCCTCAGGCCGATGCCGACGAGGCGAAATGGGCGGGGCTTCGCCAATTGCGGACCCAGGTCACCGAGGCGATCGAGCCGCTGAGGCGCGACAAGGTCGTCGGATCGAGCCTCGAAGCCGAAGTCTGGGTGCCGAGCAACGAAAATCCGGACTTTCTCGCCGAGCTGTTCATCACATCGACAGTTCATCAAGGCGATTTGAAGGTCGTGAAGACGAACAATCACAAATGCGGCCGCTGCTGGCGCTATCTTCCCGAGGTGCGCGACGACGGCGAGCTTTGCGGCCGCTGCGACAAGGTGGTGAATGGCTAAGTATCGTCTCGGCTTCTCGATCGCGCTGTTGGTTTTCGCCCTCGACCAGCTCAGCAAGTGGATCGTCACCGGCCCGCTCGGCGTCAATTATATCGGCGCGGAATATTACATCCTGCCGATCTTCCAGTTCACCTACACGCAGAACAACGGCATCTCGCTCGGGCTGTTGAACGCCCAGACCGAGGTTGGGCGCTGGATGCTGGTCGGCCTGACCACCGCGATCGCCATCGGCGTTGCGGTATGGATCGGCCGCGAGAAGAACCGGATCGACCAGGCGGCGCTCGGAATGGTGCTCGGCGGGGCGCTCGGCAACATTCTCGACCGCACGCTCCACGGCTATGTCGTCGACTTCCTCGACCTTCACTTTGGCGACTTCCGCCCGTTTTTGGTATTCAATGTCGGCGATGCGGCGATTAGCATTGCCGTCGTGATCCTGTTGCTGCGCGCGTTCCTCGCCCGTAAGGATCATCGTGAGGGGCCCGACCCCAGGGAGACAATCGAACATGCGTAAAGCCTCCATCGCCTTTCTGGCCGTCGCCGTCCTCGCGACGAGCGGATGCGCCACGCTCACGGGCAAGCGGAAGACGCCCGACGAATTCGCGGTCGCGCGCAACGCGCCGCTGATCATTCCGCCGGACTTCAGCCTTGCTCCACCCGTCGCCGGCACGCAGGGCCTCAGCGCCGGCGAAGCCCAACAACAGGCGATTGACGCCCTCTTCGGCGGGCCGGCGCTGCGCTCGGCGTCCGAAACCAGCCTGCTCGACCAGGCTGGCCGCGGCGATGCGCCGATCGGCATCCGCTCGACCGTTTGGGACCCGGACACCCGGATCGTCGACAAGGGCGCGGAGACGCTCCAGATCCTCCAGGCGCCGCCGTCGAACAGCAACATCGCCTCGGCGCAGGCGGGCCAGTAGGGCCGATACGCGGGAGCGGGATTTTCAAATGGCCGAACAAAATCTTTCCGGACGACTGGTCGAGATCGAGTCCATGCTCGACCGCTCGCGCCGCCGCTTCGAGGAAGGTACGAAGCTGGTCGAGGAAGCGCACAAGCTGCTGGCCGACATCCAGCAGGCGCTCATCGGAAGCCCGCGCACGGTGTCCCCCGAAGACAGTGAAGAGGCGGCGTCGAAGCTCCTGGCTTCGCTGAAGGCGAGCGGCGGCGACATGCCGGAGACGCTCTGCGGGGGACGCCTCTCGGTCGATCAGGTCCAGCGGCTGATCCGCATCGACGGCCATCCGATCGGCATCACCGAGATGGAATATCGCGTGCTCGAGCTGCTCGCATTCGCGCGCAACAATGTCGTCACCCGCGCGATGCTCCTGAAGCATCTCTACCGCCGCGCCGACGACCAGCCGCAGCCGAAGATCATCGACGTGTTCATCTCGAAGCTCCGCAAGAAGCTCCGCAATGCGTCCGGCGGCGCGGAATTCATCGAGACCATCCCGCAGCGCGGCTGGATCCTCCGCGACATCGACGAAAAGAGCGGGGCTTAGCCCCTCTCCCGTCAAGGGAGAGGAGCTGGGATTCACGATTCATTAGCCACGCGATGCTAATCCGGCATCATGCTTCACCTGCTCGCCCAACCCGAGCCGCAAGAAACGCCGCTGGCCTATGCCGAGGCGGTGTCGCGGCTGGCGAGCGTTCGGCATGCCCTCAAGCTGGTGGAACCGACCGGCGCGGGGCCAGCGTCCGACGTCGACGATGAGGCTGTTGCAGGGGCCTGGGAAGCCGCTGGCCAAACCAGGCGCAGCCTCTTCGATCGACGTTCGGCTCGGATGATCTGCGCAGCCACCGCCGGTATCGAGGCGATGGTGACCGAACGTCAGGAAGGACGCCAGGTCCACTCGGCGGCGAGCAAGGCGCTGGCCGACGAAATCCGCCGCGAACTCCGCGAGATCGCCGGAATCATCCTCGCCTAGGCCGGTCCCGTCGCTTTCGGGGTCGCCGGATCGGAACCCCATTCCGTCCAACTCCCGTCGTAAAGCCGTCCCGCATCGCTCCCCAGCAGATGCGCCGCGAAGATCAGGCTCGTCGCCGTCACTCCGGATCCGCAACTGGCGACGAAACCTATCGAAGGATCGATCCCGGCTTGCTCAAAAGCCAGTCTCAGCTCAGCCGGCGATTTGAAGGTCCCATCGTCGTGGTAGACCTGCCCAAACGGCAAATTCCGAGCGCCCGGAATGTGCCCGCCGGCAACCTCGGGCCGAGGCTCCGACTCAGTCGCTTCGAAGCGGCCTTTGCCGCGCGCGTCGACCAGCGGGCAACCAGGACCCGCAAGGATCAACTGCTTGCCGACCACGTCCTGGCTTTCGGCGGCATCGAATCGAGCCACTCTGTGTGATGCCTCGCCGCTCTCGGTCGGCCTCCCCTCCGCGACCCACTTCTGGAACCCGCCGTCCAGAACCGCGACTTGCTTCGCGCCAAAGTGCCGAAGCGTGAACCAGCCTCGAGCAGCGGTGTGGATGGGCGAATTGTCATAGACGATAATCCTATCGTCACAGCCGACGCCGAGGCGCTCCATCGCCGCGCCGAAATCGGGGGCGCCGGGAAGCATGTGCGGCGCCGGGTTGGAATGGTCGGACAGCTCGTCGATGTCGAGGAAGCGCGCGCCGGGAATATGCGCCTGCAGATATTCCTGACGCCCGTTGCGCCCGCTAGCCGGCATGAACCAAGTCGAATCGACGATCGTCAGATCGGGTTCGCCAAGATGCTCGGCGAGCCAGTCGGTGGAGACCAGCGAATCCATCCTCCGGCCATAGAAGTGCCGAAGCGCGTCGGCTAGGCTCGGAGCATGGGGGAGCAAATCAGGCTGCATCAAAGCTGGCTGGATCGCCTCGGCGGCGAGTTCGCCGAACCCTATATGGTCGACCTCAAGCGATTCCTCGTCGCCGAGCGCGAACGCGGGAAGCAAATCTTCCCGAAAGGGTCGGAGTGGTTCCGGGCGCTCGATCTGACTCCGCTGGAGAAAGTTCGAATCGTGATCCTTGGCCAGGACCCATATCATGGGCCGGGACAGGCGCACGGCCTCTGCTTCTCCGTCCAGCCGGGAGTCCGCCCGCCGCCGAGCCTGGTGAACATCTACAAGGAGCTGGAGACCGACCTCGGCATCAAGCCGCGCCGCCACGGGTTTCTCGAACATTGGGCGAGTCAGGGCGTGCTACTCCTGAACAGCGTCCTCACGGTCGAGATGGGCCAGGCCGCATCGCACCGCGACCGAGGCTGGGAGCGCTTCACCGACCGCATCATCCGCGAGGTGAACGAGAGCGACCAGCCCGTCGTCTTCATGCTGTGGGGGAGCTACGCCCAGAAGAAGGCGGCGTTCGTCGACACGTCTCGGCACTTGGTCCTGAAGGCTGCGCACCCGTCCCCGCTGTCGGCGCACAGCGGCTTCTTCGGGTGCCGCCATTTCTCCAGGGCGAACGCCTTCCTGCAGTCGAAAGGCCTCGAACCAGTCGACTGGGCGCTGCCCGAACCGTAGAAGGCGCGGCGATGGACACCCAGCACCTAGGCCAGCCCAGCAAGCTTCCGGCTTCGCCCGAGGAGGCGGTGCTCGATTATGTGCCCAATCCGCGGGGCGGCGCCCTCTATGTTGTACGGTTCACCGCACCCGAGTTCACATCGCTCTGCCCGGTCACCGGGCAGCCCGACTTCGCGCATCTGGTGATCGACTATGCGCCAGCCGAGACGATCGTAGAGAGCAAGAGCCTCAAGTTGTTCCTCGGCTCCTTCCGCAATCACTGCGGCTTCCATGAGGATGTGACGGTCGGAATCGGCCAGAGGCTCGTGGACGAGATGAAGCCGCGGTGGCTCCGGATTGGCGGTTATTGGTATCCGCGCGGCGGAATACCGATCGACGTGTTCTGGCAGTCTGACGAGCCGCCAGAAGGCCTGTGGCTGCCCGATCAGGGCGTGCAAGCCTACCGCGGCCGTGGCTGAAGCACCTCGCGTCGCGGTTCTTGGCGCGGGCTCGGTCGGCTGCTTCATCGGCGGTGTGTGGCAGTCGTCGGGAATTCCCGTCACCTTCATCGGCCGCCCAAGGATAGCGCGCGACATCCATGAGCATGGGCTGACGGTCAGCGACTATTCCGGCTGGTCCGAACGGCTCGAACAGGTCGAATTTGCATGTGTGCCGGCGCCCCTCGCTGATGCAGGGATCATCCTGGTGACGGTCAAGAGCGGGGAGACCGAAGAAGCGGCGCGCGAGATTGCGGAAAACGCCCGCGACGGAGCGCTGGTCATCAGCTTCCAGAACGGTGTCAGCAATGTGGATGTCCTGAAGGAAGTGCTGGGAGATCGCTTCGAGATCGTCCGCGGGATGGTGCCGTTCAATTGCGCCTATCTGGGAGAAGGCCGGTTTCACAAAGGCGTCGCGGGCGCTCCGCTATATGTGGAAGATCGTGCTCGGACGCGGAAGCTGGTCAAACGCATCGGCGCGGGACCTGCAGCCATCAAGCTGTCGAACGACATGCTCGGCATTGCCTGGGGCAAGCTGCTCATCAACCTTAACAATGCGATCAACGCGCTGTCGGGGCGGCCGCTTCGCGAGCAGCTGCAATCTCGCGATTACCGGCGTGTATTCGCGGCAGCGATGCGTGAAGGGCTTCGGCTGCTGAAGAGCGCCGGTATCCGGCCTGCGAGAGTCGGAGCGGTGGGGCCGCGTCTTCTTCCTTTGGTGATCGGTTCACCCGACTGGCTGTTCAACTCCGTCTTCATCAGGAAATGGAAGATCGACACGAAGGCGCGCTCGTCGATGTCCGACGATCTCGCTCAAGGCCGCAAGACCGAGGTCGACTACATCAACGGCGAACTGGTGCAGCTTGCCCATCGGCTGCACGTGGACGCCCCGGTCAACCGAGTGATCGTCGAGCTCGTGCGTCAGGCCGAAGCCGGTGCGCCCCCGCTCGGATCGAAAGAGCTGCGAAGCGCAGTACTAGGCCGCTAGCGCGACCTTCGTCTCGCGCCGCGTCCAGGCGTAGAAGCCGAGAACGATCGCCGCGAAGACCAAAATCCCGATCGGAACGGCCCACGGATTTTCGGCGACCAGCGCGAGCGGGGCGTCGGTCTGAGTAGCGGCGACGATCGCTGCATAGACCACGCCCATGATGCTCTCTCCGACGATCAGGCCGGTCGCCAGCAGCACGCCCATGCGCTGGGCGAATTCAGGATTGGAAGTCCGGGCCGCCCACTTGTCGTAGAACCAGCCGAGCAATGCTCCGATCGGGACGAGCAAGGTCAGCGCCATCGGTAGGTAGATGCCCATCCCCACTGCGAGCGGCGGCAATCCGCCGCGCTTCGTCTTGCGCAGGACTTCGTCGATAATGATCACAACGACCCCGATACCGGCGCCAATCTCGATCAACCGCCAGTCGAAATTGCCATTGAGCAGACCCTGAGCGATGGCTGAAATGAGCGCGGCCTGGGGAGCGGCGAGAGCCGTGGCTTTTGCGCCGGGAGCTCCCTGGAACGTGAACGCGGTGTTGAGCAGATCGAGCACTGGCGGGATCACGACCGCGCCAAAGACCACGCCGAGCACCAGCGCGACCTGCTGCCGCCATGGCGTCGCCGCGACCAGTTCACCGGTTTTCAGGTCCTGGAGGTTGTTGTTCGAGATCGTCGCCACACCGAACACCACGGCAGTCACGAACAGCGCGAACGCGACCAGCGA
>DASTAU010000025.1:0-3558 GCA_035712425.1 Sphingomicrobium sp. | reverse complement strand
GATCGGACGCCGGAAGAGCGTGAAGGTGTGCCGCTCGACGCCTGAGTAAATGCCCTGTTCCTTGGCGAAATAGGTATCGGCCATCCTGGCGCCGCGGTTGAAGTAGAGGGCGTTCAACAGCCGAAAAGCCTCGTCATTGTCCCCGGCAAAGCCGGCAAAGATGGCGGCATTCTCGGTGAATCCGGTTCCGCGATCGGGGGCCGTTTTCCACAGGTCGATCGTGTGCTTCAGGCGGGCGGGATCGCCGCTTGCAAGCGCGTTCACCTGGGTGGCCGTTAGATCGTAGTTCCAGTCGGGAATGCCGAGAGGCCGGCTGTTCTTGTCGGCGATCATCGCGGCCGCTTCGCCCGCCCGGCCGTTGTACATGAGAAAGTAGAGCTTCGTGAACCAGAGCCCGTAGTAACGCGGCATCAGCGCGAATGACCTGTCGATCGCCGCCTCGGCTTCATCGAGCCGTCCGAGATCCCACAAGCTGATGTTCTCGCAGACACGAAGGTTCGCGGACAGCGGGAAGTCCTTGACCCCCCTCTGGTAATAGCCAAGAGCCTCGCCCGCACGGCCGACCTGGGCGAGCTGGAATCCCATCAGGCAATTCAGCACGGGATGGTCGGGGTGCCGCGCCAGCGCCGACCGCAAGGCCATCTCGTAATTGTACCAGTTGCGATACTGCCGGATCGATAGGATCCGCGCAGCCTGGGCGTCCGCCTGATAAGGCTGGAACATGAGCGCGCGCTGCATCGCGGCATTGCCACGCGCCACGAGCGCCGGTCGCTCCGCCGCAGGCGCAGATTTCGCCGCGACCATGTAGGCAAATGCCAGCATGCCCCAGCCCTCGGCGCTGTCGGGCGCGATCTCGACGGCCAGCCGAAGCTTGGCGATCGAATTATCCACCTGGTCGACCGTGCCTTCGCGGATCGACGCGCGGGCATTGGCGATGAGAAGCTGCGCTTCGGGAGGTGTCGGGTCGCGATGAAGGATTATCCAGCCGGCGCCTGCCGCGGCTGCCCCCAAAGCCACGCCGCCCACCAGCAAATCACGGCGCCGGATACCCTTGCCAATGTCCCTCGCTGGTTCCGCCGCCGCAGCCTGAGGCAGTCGCGCTACGCCGTTGCCGTTGACGAGCCGGTATCCGACCTTGGTGATGGTCTCGAGCCGGAACTGGCCGCCGGCCTGCTTTTCGGAGACCGCGCGAGCGCGTGAAACCACCCGGTTGATCGCGTCCTCGCCGACCGCCCGGCCTTCCCAGCAAAGTTCGGTGAGGTCATCCTTGCTGACGACCGCGCCGCCGGCGCGATGGAGAGCGACCAGCAGCTGCATGACCCTTGGCTCGACGATCGAGGTCGCGCCACCGAATATGACTTCGCGGGTGGC
Organism: Sphingomicrobium sp.; assembly: GCA_035712425.1. Classification (GTDB taxonomy): domain Bacteria; phylum Pseudomonadota; class Alphaproteobacteria; order Sphingomonadales; family Sphingomonadaceae; genus Sphingomicrobium. Next base: position 2,187 of record DASTAU010000025.1, on the reverse strand, counting down.
GGGCCGGAACTCTGCCTCGCCGATTCGGAAGGGAGGCTCGTGCGCGAGCACGATTCGTTCGGGTGCATCGTCCCGAACGAGCCTTAGCCCTGGTGGCGTGCCGTGTGCCCCTCCCGGCATCATTCCACTATGCTCCAAAAGCGCCAGCCAAGCGAGCCTGGCTTCCCGGGCATAACGAATCTCCCTTCCTTGGCCGGGAGATTGCCGACGGAGCGGCGCGGAGAACAGGGCTTCAACCGGACGAAATGCCGATCATTTGCCGATCAAGGCTTATCCGCCTGGCTAAGCGGCGATGTCGTAGACCGGGATTTCCCCGGAAAGGTAGAGGCTGCGCGCCTTGACCCGCGACAGTTTGCCCGAACTGGTTCGAGGAAGGGTCCGCGGTGGAACAAGCGCAACGACCGGGGTGATGCCAGTGATGGCCCGAACCCGGTCGCGGATTTCGTCGTGAAGCCGCCCCCGCTCTTCGAGATCCGACACACGGCAGTGAACGAGTACGGCGGGCGTTTCCTCACCGCTTGGGCCGGTAATGGCAAAGGCTGCGATGTCGCCCGACTTGAAACCGGGGAGCTGCTCAACCGCCCATTCGATATCCTGCGGCCAGTGGTTGCGCCCGTTGATGATGATCATGTCCTTGGCGCGACCGACGATGAAAATGTAGCCCTTCGACATGTAACCCATGTCGCCGGTGTCCAGCCAACCGTCCTCGCTGAGACAAGCCTTGGTCGATTCCTCGTCGCGGAAGTAACTGTGCATGACGCTGGCGCCGCGGACGTAGACCTTGCCGATGCCGCGGTCCGGAAGCAGCTCTCCTTCAGGCCCGCGGATCTCGATTTCCATGCCGGTCACCGGGCGGCCGCAATTGACGACGGCCCGGTACCGCTTCGGACGGTCTCCCGCCTCGGGCGCGCCGCCCGACAGCTCGTTCTCCTCGACCAGCTCCAGGCGAATGCCCTCGCCGGGCGGCATCAGCGAGACGGCAAGCGTGGCTTCGGCAAGGCCATAGCTCGGGCAGAAGGCGCTTGCCTCGAAACCCGCCTGTGCAAAGCCGTCCACAAAGGATTGCATCACGTCCGGACGGATCATGTCCGCGCCATTTCCGGCGATGCGCCAACGCGAAAGATCGAAGCGATCCTCGGCGCGCGTCTGCGAGCTCATTCGCCGCGAGCAAATGTCGTAGCCGAAGCTCGGCGAATAGCTGATCGACGTACCCGGATTGCGGGTGATCATGTCGAGCCAGGCGAGCGGACGTCGTGCGAAATCCTCGGTCTTCAGATAATCGACCGAAAGCTGCAGCGCGACTGGCGAGAGGAAGCAGCCGACCAGGCCCATGTCGTGATACCACGGCAGCCAGGAGATGCAGCGATCGCTCTCCAGGACCTGCAGTCCGATGCCGTGCGCATGGAGATTGTCGAGAAGCGCCCGATGAGTCACCGCGACGCCATGCGGGAAGCGGGTCGATCCGCTCGAATATTGAAGATAGGCGATGTCGTCTGGGGAAGCGCTCGGAAGCTCCAAAAGCCCAGCCGCCTCGATCGCGCTGAGAGAATTCCACGCACGCGGAGTTGCACCCGCGGTGTCCGCCGCGTCTCGGCAGAAATCGGCTAATTCCTCAGGGTAGAGAAAGAGGGCCGGATCGCAGCTCTTCAGCTGGATCGCCAGCTGGTCGACATAAGCTTCACGCCCGCCGAAACTGGTCGGAAGTGGCAGCGGCACCGGCCAGGCGCCGGCATAGACTGCACCGAAGAAGCAAGCGGCAAAGTCAGCGCCCGTTTCGGCAACAAGAGCGATCCGGTCGCCCGGCCCGATCCCCAACGTCATGAAGCGCCGCGCGTTGCGCAGCGCGTCCTCGCGCAGGTCAGCGTAGGCGTAAGCCTGGGCGAGCGCTCCCCGCGCATCGTGAAAGTTCAGTCCACGCTGGCCTTTCGCGGCATAATCGAGCGCCTCGCCGATCGTTGCAAAATCCGCCATGCGGCGTGGCAACTTGTCGGTCGTCGGCGTCGCACCCGGAGGGGCAAGCTCGTTCGTTACAGTGGCGCTACGTTCGAGCACGCCATCCCGTCCTTGGTTGCTCAATCTAAATCTTCGCCCGCGCCTCTCCGCCGCGAGCGCTTCCCTGATGAGGGCCGACTGTGGCACAAAAACGGCGTTATGGCACGTTCTCGGCCGTTAAGGGCGCGTCCTCCC
>DASTAU010000024.1:0-2796 GCA_035712425.1 Sphingomicrobium sp. | reverse complement strand
TAACGAAGGGTCGTTATTGGGAGATCATTGCAGTGCCGGACATTCGGGAGCAGGCAGCCGCCGTCGCGGACGATATCGAACGGGAGCTGCGAGCATGATCGGCAATGGCAACGGCGATCCCATGAACGGCGACCTGGTTGAGGAAGCGCCGCCGGTCGAGGTGCCTGGCGAGGTCAGCGAGGCCATCCGGACCCTCATCCGCTGGGCCGGCGACGATCCCGATCGCGAAGGCTTGCTCGATACGCCGCGCCGAGTGGCCCGCGCCTGGAAGGAATATGCGCGAGGGTATCAGGAAGACCCCGCGATGCATCTCAGCCGGACCTTCGAGGAAGTCGGCGGCTATGATGAGATCGTGCTTTTAAAGGACATTCCGTTCCAGTCGCATTGCGAGCACCACATGGCGCCAATCATCGGCAAGGCCGCGATTGCCTACCTGCCGCAGGACCGCGTGGTCGGGATCAGCAAGCTCGCGCGTGTCCTCCACGGCTTCGCTCGCCGGCTTCAGGTTCAGGAGCGGCTGACCGCCGAGGTCGCCGATACGATCTGGGAGCATCTCCAGCCCAAGGCCGTCGCGGTCGTGATCGAGGCGACCCACGCCTGCATGACTGCGCGCGGAGTCCAGACGCCCGGGGTCATGATGACCACCAGCCGGATGATGGGCACTTTCCGCGAGGACGAACGGAGCCGCCGCGAGGTGCTCGCTTTGATGGGTTACTAGATACAAGCAGGGCGGTCCCGCTGGCCGTAGGACCGCCCCGCTGCCCACCCCGGAGGGTGGACGATCGTTAGGCTGACGCCTCCATTCCGTGCTTCAGCTGGCTCATCTGGTCGTGGCCTGAGCGAACCGACTGGTAGCAGCGCTCGACGACTGAACGGCTGTCGCCGCTTAGCGCGTCCGAATTCAGCGCCGTCTCGAATTTCTCCTTGAGATAGTCCTCGCCCCGCTCGACCTCGTTGATGATCGACTTGTCGTCGCCGCCGGTGATCGCGGCCTTCAAATCCTCGAAGCGCTGGTGGGTCTTGCCCATGAAGGAGCCGTCGTCCTCGGGATTTCCGCCGAGCTGCCGCACCTCGCTGCGAAGTTCTTCGACGACGCGCTGGCGCTCGTCGGCGCGCTGGCGGAACATCTCGCGGAAGCGCTCGCTGTCGACGTCCTTGGCCGAATTCTCATAGCCGGTGATGCTGTCGATCGTCGTGGCGATCAGCGTATTGAGCGTGCTGATCTCTTCCGAATGGTTATGATCGGTCATTCGATTGCTCCATCTTTCAAGGGGTTCGGTGCAAGAACGCGCGAGCGGTTGAGCCGATGCGTGCAAGGCCCTGAAAAATTGTGGGCATCCGCCCCGAATTGCTGTCAGTCTGCCGCTCACGGGCGGCTGCAGGGGGCGAGTCGCCGAGAGGGGGAGGGGCTCGATGGCGCTCACTCGTCGGGCATTGCTCGAGCATATCGGATCCGTCGGCGGCCTTGGCGCCGCCTATATGGCGATGGAGACGCTGGGGCTTGCGATCCCGACGCCGGCTGGCGCCGAGAATTTCGCGCTTCCGCCGAGGAGTGGGAATGGCCGGTCCGTCGTCATTCTCGGCGCCGGCATCGCAGGTCTCATCTCTGCCTACGAGCTTCAGCGCGCCGGCTATCGGGTGACGGTTCTGGAGGCTCGCAACCGGATCGGCGGGCGATCCTGGACCATTCGGGGCGGCGACCGCATCGTCCAGACCGGCCGTCCCGACCAGCTCGCGACCTTCGATCCCGGATTATATTTCAACGCGGGCCCGGCGCGTATCCCGAGCACGCATCGGCTGATCCTCAGCTACGCGCGCCGCTTCGGCGTGCAGCTCGAGCCGTTCATCAACGTCAACCGCAACGCCGGCTGGGACTTCGGCGGCAAGGTCTATCCGGAACGCCGGATGGTCGAGGACATGCGCGGTCATCTCGCCGAGCTTCTCGCCAAGGCGATCGACCGAAAGGCGCTGGAAGGAATCGTATCGAAGGACGAGATCGATGCGGTCCGCCAGTTCCTCGCACCCTATGCGAACGTCGGGCCCGACGGAGTCTATCGGCCAACGGGCCGCTCCGGCTATTTGGTCGACGGCGGCGGCTACGCCCAGGCGCCCGTCGCGCTTGCCGCCCTTGGCTTCAAGGAACTCGCGCCATCACAGTCGATCATCCTGCCATATTTGTTCGAGCATGTTTGGGACATGCAGGCGACGATGCTTCAGCCAGTCGGCGGAATGGATCGCATCGCCCACGCGATTTACGACCAGGTGAAGTCGACGGTACGGCTCAGAACTCCCGTCTCGGCGATCCGGCGCGCCGGCGATCGCGTCCGGATCGAACATGGCCCCGGCAAACAAATGACAGAGGCCGACCTTTGCATCTGTACGATTCCGCTGCCGGTCCTGGCGCGCATCCCCAGCGACTTTTCACCGGCGAAAAAGGCAGCGATCGCGGCCGCGCCGGCCTACCTCCACAGTGTGAAGCTTGCCTTCCAGGCGCCCCGATTCTGGGAGACCGACGACAATATCTTTGGCGGCCTCGCCTGGACCGACAAGCTCAATGAGAATGTCATGTATCCGTCCGGCGGGATTGGCAGCGCTAAAGGCGTGATCGTCGGCGCTTATTGCGCAGGCTGGACCCACAACGACACGCCGGACTCGTTCGCGGCTCTGTCGCATGAGCAACGCATGCGGATCAGCCGCGAATCCATCGAGGCGCTCCACCCCGGCCGTTCGCACCTCCTGAGCAAAGGCGTGACCGTCGCCTGGGGCCTGACGCCCTATTCGGAGGGAGTTGGCGCC
>DASTAU010000023.1:0-2121 GCA_035712425.1 Sphingomicrobium sp. | reverse complement strand
GTATTCGGGCCCTTCCCACGGCATCAGGAAATCGAAGGTGCGGAAGTCCTGCGGCAGGGACACGGGCTCATAGACCACGCGCTTCTCGGCCTCGGAATAGCGCAGCTCGATGTGCCCGGTCAGCGGGAAGTCCTTGCGCTGTGGGAAACCCTCGAACCCGTAATCGGTGAGGATGCGGCGGAGGTCGGCGTTGCCCGAGAAGCCCACGCCGTACATGTCGTAGACTTCGCGCTCGAGCCAGCCGGCGACGGGCCAAAGGCCCGTGACGCTTGGTACCGGCGTCGCCTCGTCGGTCGTCACGTGCACGCGAACCCGGTGGTTGCGGGTCAGCGAGAGCAGGCAATAGACGACCTCGAACCGCTCAGGCCGGTCGGGATAATCGACCCCCGCGATCTCCATCAGCTGCTGATATTCGTGGTCGTCGCGAAGCGCTTTCATCACGCCCAGCAAGTCTTCGCGCCCCACGTCGAACGCAGTCTCGAGGCCGGCGCGCGGCTTGGCGTTGGCAAGCTTGCCGAGCGACGCGGGCGCGTCGGCGTAACGAGGCGCGGCGGAAGCCATCAGCGCTCGATCGTCCCTTCGCGGCGGATTTTCCGCTGCAGCTGCAGGATTCCGTAGAGTAGCGCCTCGGCGGTCGGCGGGCAGCCGGGGACGTAGATGTCCACCGGCACGATGCGGTCGCAGCCCCGGACAACCGAATAACTGTAGTGATAATAGCCGCCGCCGTTGGCGCAGCTGCCCATCGAGATGACATAGCGCGGCTCGCTCATCTGGTCGTAGACCCGCCGGAGCGCCGGAGCCATCTTGTTGCACAGCGTCCCGGCGACGATCATCACGTCCGACTGGCGCGGCGAAGCGCGCGGCGCTGCGCCGAACCGTTCGAGGTCGTAGCGCGGCATGTTCACGTGGATCATCTCGACCGCGCAGCAGGCGAGGCCGAAGGTCATCCACCACAGGGATCCTGTTCGCGCCCAGGTGAACAGCTCCTCGGTCGTCGTGACCATGAAGCCCTTCTCGTTGAGCGAGCGCTGGACCTCTTCGAGGTGCTTCCGGTCCACATCGCCGGGAACCAGGCCGGCAAGCCGCGCCAGCTCCTCCTCACTCGGCATGCGGTCTTCGTTGGGGCGCAGCATCACTCCCATTCGAGCGCCCCTTTCTTCCACGCATAGGCGAGGCCGAGGCCAAGCTCGACGAGGAACAGCATCATCGCGATCCAGCCGCTCCACCGGGTGAAGTCGAGGCTGACCGCCCAGGGGAACAGGAACGCGGCTTCCAGGTCGAACACGATGAACAGGATCGCGACCAGGTAGAAGCGGACGTCGAACTCGGCTCGCGCATCCTCGAACGCGGGGAAGCCGCACTCATATTCACTGAGCTTTGCAGGGTCGGGCTGATGCGCGCCGGTGAAGCGCGAAACGATCATCGGCAGCACGACGAACCCGGCGGACAGGCCGAGGGCGATGATCAGGAACAAGAGGATCGGCAGGTAGCCGAAGGCGACGCTGGCCAAGAGGAAACTCCGGGGGCTCGAAACTTGGCGCGGGCTTTAGGACCTAGGCCCCTCTCCCGCAACCCGGTGGCAGGCTAGTTCGGCTGGCAATTGCTCGACAGCGGCACCGCGAGGATCGGCGTGCCGGAGGTCCGCTTGAAATCCGCCTTGTCGAGCGTGGCCCAGCCCGAATCCGCGACGATCAGCAGCCGGTCGCCATCGAATGCGACCTGGGTCGGATCCGGCAGGCTGAGGCCTGGCAAGGGCTCGTCGATTGCGATCTTGCCGTCGCCGAGCGTGAAGGCGATCAGGCGCCCCGGCGCCGCGCCGTTGTAAATGCCGTAATAGGTCGATCCGCATCGGACGAGGCCGTCGATCCCACGCAGCGGCTTGCCGTCCTGCCGCGGCAGCAGCGTGCGCTTGAAGGTGTCGATGCCGGTGACGCCGATGCCCTGGCTGTAGTCGGCGACGACCAGCTGCGACCCGTTGGCGCTGAGCGCGGTGCCTTGGGCGCTCTTGCCGGTGTCGGGCAGGACCACGGCCATGATTCCACGTTCGTTCTTCGTCAGGCGGAAAACCATCCCGTTCTGGCTGTCGCTGACGAACACCTGGCCGCGCGAGGCGGAGACATC
>DASTAU010000022.1:0-3762 GCA_035712425.1 Sphingomicrobium sp. | reverse complement strand
CTTTCTTACAAGGGCCGTCGCGCCCTAGAAGGCGTTCAGGATGCGCATGACGGCGTAGGTGGTCGGGTCGACCTGGTAGATGTAGCCGTTCTGGTAGACATACCGGTACCGCGGCGCGAGATGATAGCGCGTCACGTAGGTACGCGGCAGCGCGTCATACGCCGTGTAGCCGTACCGCGGGCCGAACACGTAACCCCTACGATAGGCCTGGCGACGCGTCAGACGCTTCCACTTGACGCACTGGCCGTGCCGCCACTTCGCGCAGGTCGTGATGTTCGTATAGTGCTTCCGCGCGTCAGAGGGGGTCGCCGTAAGTGCAACAGCGGCAACGCCGGCGGCGAGCATGATCTTGATCATTTGAGCTTCTCCTCTTCGGATCGTTCGTTGAAACGAGCCCGCCAAGGCCCGGTTTCCGGGATCCTCCGCGAATGAACGCGATTTAATCTTCCTCATCTGCCGCCCTGTCCCGGTTGCGGCTTGGGAGGCACCTCGCTAATCGGGCGCCGCGCTCCTTAGAGGCGGCGACTCCCAAGAAGAACCGCCGCGAGACAAACAGAAAGGTATTGGCCAGCCCATGGCTCGCAAGAAGATCGCGCTGATCGGCGCCGGAATGATCGGCGGCACCCTCGCTCACCTCGCTGCGATGCGAGAATTGGGCGACATCGTCCTGTTCGACATCGTTGAAGGCGTGCCCGAAGGCAAAGCGCTCGACATCGCAGAGGCCGGTCCGATCGATGATTTCGATGCCAATCTGAAGGGCAGCTCCGACTACGCCGATATCGAGGGCGCCGACGTCTGCATCGTCACCGCCGGGATCGCCCGCAAGCCGGGAATGAGCCGCGACGACCTTCTCGGAATCAACCTCAAGGTCATGAAGGCGGTCGGGGAGGGCATCCGAAAGCATTCCCCCAACGCGTTCGTCATCTGCATCACCAACCCGCTCGACGCGATGGTCTGGGCGCTTCGCGAATTCTCGGGGCTCCCGCACCACATGGTCGTCGGCATGGCGGGCGTTCTCGACAGCGCCCGCTTCCGCACCTTCCTCGCCGAGGAATTCAAGGTCAGCGTCGAGGACGTGACCGCCTTCGTGCTCGGCGGCCACGGCGACACGATGGTCCCAGTGGTCGAATATTCGACCGTCGCGGGCATCCCGATCCCCGACCTGATCAAGATGGGCTGGAGCACCAAGGACAAGATCGACGCGATCGTCAAGCGCACGCGCGGCGGCGGCGGTGAGATCGTCGCGCTGCTGAAGACCGGCTCGGCCTATTATGCGCCGGCGACCAGCGCGATCGCGATGGCCGAGGCGTTCCTCAAGGACAAGAAGCGCGTGCTTCCCTGCGCCGCGCACCTCAGCGGTCAGTATGGCGTCAACGATCTCTACGTCGGCGTTCCGTGCGTGCTCGGCGCCGGCGGCGTGGAGCGCATCGTCGAGATCGAGCTCAATCCCCAGGCGAAAAAGAATTTCGACGTCAGCGTCGACGCGGTGAAGGAACTTCTCGAAGCCTGTCGCCAGATCGACAACAGCCTCGCCGAAGAGGCGGTCGCGTGAGAGTCATCGAAGGGCGAGCATTGCTGGTTCCAGCTGCAGGACTCCTGTCGTTGGGTGCCTGCGGTAAAATGACTCCGGCCGAGCAGGCCCAGATGGATGCGGTTGGCGCCTGCACCAACAAAGCGGAGGCTGTCTTTCCAGTTCTATCTCAGATGCCAGACACTGGGAGTGGCGATACTGATGTTCATGTTGGTGCGGCCGGGACCTTCGACTTCACAGCTAGTATGAGCGGCAAAGGCCGGCCTCTTCCCGACAGGTTCAGCTGTCACGGAAATCTGAATCAGCGGACGATCGAGTTCGTCGAGCTCAATGGCGTGAAGAAGCGCCCCCAGCCCCAGGAAGTGTGGAAGTTCTGATGTCCATTCTCGTCGACCGCACCACCAAGGTCATCACCCAGGGCATGACCGGCGAGACCGGTACGTTCCACACGCGCCAGGCGCTCGATTACGGCACGCAGATGGTCGGCGGCGTGACGCCCGGTAAGGGGGGCACCGAGCATATCGGCTTGCCGGTGTTCGATACGGTCCATGAGGCGGTTGCCAGGACCGGCGCCACGGCTTCGGTGATCTACGTCCCGCCGCCGTTCGCCGCGGACTCGATCCTCGAGGCGATCGATGCCGAGGTGCCGCTGATCGTCGCCATCACCGAAGGCATCCCCGTGCTCGACATGGTGCGCGTGAAGCGCGCGCTCTCCGGCTCGAAGTCGCGGCTGATCGGCCCGAACTGCCCCGGCGTCCTGACTCCGAACGAGTGCAAGATCGGCATCATGCCCGGCAACATCTTCAAGAAAGGCAGCGTCGGTGTCGTCAGCCGCTCGGGCACCCTGACCTACGAAGCGGTGTTCCAGACCACGAACGAGGATCTCGGCCAGTCGACCGCGGTCGGAATCGGCGGCGACCCGGTCAAGGGTACCGAGTTCATCGACATCCTCGAGATGTTCCTCGCTGACGACGAGACCCAGTCGATCATCATGATCGGCGAGATCGGCGGAAGCGCGGAGGAAGACGCCGCCCAGTTCCTCGCCGACGAAGCGAAACGCGGCCGCAGGAAGCCTGTCGTAGGCTTTATCGCCGGACGAACCGCCCCCCCGGGCCGACGCATGGGCCACGCCGGAGCGATCGTCTCGGGCGGCAAGGGAGATGCTGAAAGCAAGATCGCGGCGATGGAGGCGGCTGGAATCGTCGTGTCCCCGAGCCCATCTGAGCTGGGCAAGACCCTCAAGGAGCTGCTGGTTTCAGCATAAGATGAACGACGCCGTCGGAATGATCGAGCGGGAGGCCGGCCCGAGCTGGGAGCGGCCCAACTGGCCCATCGAGGAGCTCGATGAGCTGAACCTCGGCCTTGATCCAACAAGCGCGACCATCGAGACGGTGAAGAAAGCGGCAGCCGACCGCGCGGCCGCCACCACCGGCGATCCCGAAGCGATTCGCCGTGCGGCGGAGGACAGCATCCGCGCGATGATGCTGATCCGCACCTATCGCGTCCGCGGCCATCTCGCCGCGCGGCTCGATCCCCTCGGCCTGTCGCGGATGGACGTCCCGCCCGACCTTACGCCCGCCTATCACGGCTTCACCAACGCGGATCTCGACCGGCCGATTTGGGTCGGCGGTGCTCTGGGCTTCGACCGGGCGACGGTGCGAGAGATCGTCGCGGTGCTGCAGGAGACCTACTGCGGCCACATCGGTTTCGAATATATGCACATCTCGGACGTCGAGGAGCGGCGCTTCATCCAGGAGCGCATCGAGACCGCCGAAGACACCGTCCAGTTCACGCCGGAAGGCAAGCAGTCGATCCTGACCAAGGTCATTCAGGCCGAGCAGTGGGAAAAATTCCTCGCCCGCAAATATGTCGGCACCAAACGGTTCGGCCTCGACGGCGGCGAAAGTGCGGTCCCGGCGCTCGAAGCGGTGATCAAGTACGGCGGTCAGATGGGCGTCGAGGAAATCGACGTCGGGATGGCGCATCGCGGTCGCCTCAACGTCCTCACCAACGTCATGGGCAAGCGCGCGCAGGCGATCTTCCATGAATTCGCGGGCGGAGCGACCAACCCGGCCGACGTCGGCGGTTCCGGCGACGTCAAATACCACCTTGGAACCTCCTCGGACCGTGAGTTCGACGGCATCAAGGTTCACCTGACGCTGCTTCCCAATCCGTCGCACCTTGAAGCCGTCGATCCCGTGGTTCTCGGCAAGGCGCGCGCGGTGCAGACG
>DASTAU010000021.1:0-3674 GCA_035712425.1 Sphingomicrobium sp. | reverse complement strand
ATACTCGGCGTCTATTTCAGCGTCGAAAACTGGGTCGCCGCGGCAAAGCCCATCGTCGATTGGCTCGCGGCGCGGCCGGAGATCGACGCCGACCGCATCGGCGTCACCGGCACCAGCTTCGGCTCGTTCTTCGGCACGATCCTGACGGCGAGCGAGCCGCGCATCCGCGCCTGCGCGGTCATGTCGGTCTGCCACGAGCCCGGTTGCCACACGATCTTCCAAGAGGCCTCGCCCACCTTCAAGAAGCGCTTCATGTACATGTCGGGCATCGCCGACGAGGCGAAGTTCGACGAATTCCGCAAGACCATCACCTGGGAAGGCCATGCCGAGAAGATCAAGGCGGCCTATCTCTGCGTCGCGGGCGAAGCCGAGGAATTGAGCCCGCTCGAGCATTCCGAGCGCCTCGTCCGCACGCTCAAAGGCCCGAAGCGCATGGTCGTCTACCAGGATTCGCGCCATTCGGTCGGAAATGTGCCCGCGGCCAATCTCGGGCCGTTCCCGCCGGGGCTCGTCGCGGACTGGATGTCGGACCGGCTGGCCGGCAAGCCCTTCCCGAGCGAGCACTGGTATGTGACCGCGACCGGGCAGATCAACAAAACGCCTTATTGATTAAGGGTGGACGATGCCAGCGCCGCGGCGCGGGCATCGGCCTTTGACTTAGGCTCTCTCTGAACGGTAGAGTTTTGTCGTAACGCGACGCCGCGCCATTCGCGAAAAGTGGGCCGGAAGATCGCCACCGAGAGAGATCAACTCGCAGGGAGCGAAGCCGGCGTCATGACCGCTTATATCCACGGGCAAAACGTCAACCTCACCTTCCGTCCGCCAAACCGCGCGCCCGTCCGGGCGCTGCAAGGCTTCGATATCGCAGTTGAAGAAGGCGAGTTCCTGTCGATCGTTGGGCCTTCAGGCTGCGGCAAAAGCACTTTCCTCTCGATCCTGCTCGGCCTCCTCAAGCCCGATTCCGGCGATATCGACCTCCACGGCAAACCGATCGCCGGGCCGGGCACCGACCGCGCCATGGTGTTTCAGGAATTCGGGCTTTTGCCCTGGCGCTCGGTCGCGCAGAACATCGAGCTGGGACTGCAGCTGAAAGGCGTTGCCGCCGCACCCCGCCGGCAGATCGCGCAGCGCTTCATCGAGATGGTCGGGCTGAGGGGCTTCGAGAGCCACTATCCGCACGAGCTCTCGGGCGGCATGAAGCAGCGCGTCGGGCTGGCGCGCGCGCTCGCGACGGACCCCGACGTACTCTTGATGGACGAGCCTTTCGCCGCACTCGATGCGCAGACGCGCGACCTGATGCAGGCAGAGCTGCTGCGCATCTGGCAGGAGGCGCGCAAGACCGTTCTCTTTGTCACTCATCAGATCGACGAGGCGATCTATCTCTCCGACCGCGTGCTGGTGATGACCAAGCGTCCGGGGCGGGCGAAGAAAATCTTCACGATCGATCTGCCGCGGCCGCGCGATTACGAGATGCGGGTGACCCCGGAATTCAACGATCTGAAGCTCGAAATCTGGAACGCGCTCAAAGACGAGATCATGGGCTAGCGATGATGGAAGACGCCGTTCCGCGCCCGAGCTTCGTTCAGCAAAATCGCAAGCTCCTCCTCGGAAGCTTGTCCGTCGTGGCGTTTTTCATCGCCTGGCAAGCGGCCTTTCTGGTCGTGCCGTTCAATTCGCTGTTCATCACCAAGCCCTCGCTCATGTTCGAGGCGCTGTGGCGCTTGACGCTGTCGGGGCAATTGTTCTTCGACCTCGGCGCCAGCGCTGCGCCCTTCTTTTGGGGTCTCGGCGCGGCGGTCGTCGTCGGCGTGCCGCTCGGCATTCTCATGGGGTGGCGCAGCCGCGTCGGGCAGGCGCTCGATCCGCTGCTGACCGCGCTCTATGCAAGCCCGCTCGTCGCGCTGGCGCCGCTCATCGTGATCTTCTTGGGCGTCGGCCCCACCGGCAAGGCGTTCATCGTTTTTGTGCTGACGGTGTTCGATTTCGTCTTCAACGCCTATGCAGGCGTGCGCTCAGTCGACAACCTTTTGCTCAATGTCGTCCGCTCGTTCGGTGGAAAGGAGAAGGACCTCTATTTGAAAGTCATCATCCCGAGCGTGATCCCCTACATCGTCGCGGGCGCCCGGATCGGCGTCGGACGCGCGCTGGTCGGCGTATTGATCGGGGAATTCTTCGCCGCTTCGGAAGGCGTCGGCTATGGGATCGTCAAATTCGGGAACTTCTTCGCACTGGACAGCATGTTCTCTTATATCCTGGTGATCACCCTGATCGCCGTCATTCTCACCCAGGGCATACGCTGGGCCGAGCGCGCGGCCTTCCCTTGGCGCGCGGGGCAATAGCCGATGACCGAGACCAACCAGCTCGAGGTTCCCTTTGTGCAAGCCGCTGCGCCACCCGAGGAGAGCGCAGAGGTCACGCCCAGCGGACGGCGGGGGCTCGAATCCTTCGCTCTCGGCCTCTCCGGGATCGCCGTGCTTCTCCTGCTCTGGGAGGCGGTTCCCTACCTCGTCACGATGAAGGCCGGGACGCGCCTCTTCTTCACGCCGCCCAGCGAGGTCGCGGTCACGCTCTGGAACCTCTTCTCGACCGGCGTCATTTGGAGCCCGCTCGGCGTCAGCGCGGCCGGGTTTGCCGTCGGGCTTGCCATCGCGATCGCGGTCGGTCTCCCGCTCGGCATCCTGATCGGGCGATCGGAGACATTGGACGCGCTGTGCGAGCCCTTCGTCACCGCCTTCAATGCGACGCCGCGTCTCGTGTTCTTGCCGATCGTCCTCTTGTGGTTCGGGTTGGGATTGTGGTCGAAGGTGGTGATCGTCGCGTTCGGCGCCTTCTTCCCCTTGCTCATCAACACCCATGAAGGGATCCGCAACACCGACAAGCTGCTCATCAACGTCGTCCGCTCCTTCGGGGCAAAGGAGTGGGACATCATCCGGCTCGTCGTGGTGCCGAACGCCCTGCCCTACATCATCACCGGCTTGCGGCTGGCGATCGGCCGCGCCGTCCTCGGCGTCGTGGTCTCGGAATTCTTCGGCTCGAATGAAGGTCTCGGCGTGATGATGGTTCAGGCGGCGAGCCAGTACAAAGTCAATATCGTCTTCGCCGGCATGATTGTCTTCATGGCGCTTTCGCTCGGCATGACCGGCCTGCTCAAGATGCTGGAAAACCGGCTCGGCCGCTGGCGGCCGCAGCGCATCGGCGAGTAAGAGAGAGCAGCTTCGACAGCCGAGGCCGGCGCTCAGTGCGCCGGCTTCGTCTCGACCGAAACGTAGTGAACCTCCTTCAGCGCCTCGTCGAGTAGCTTGCCGGCGAGGAATTGGTGGAGGTCCGGTAGCGGTTTGTCCTTGGACCACTGGCCGAGCGAGATCATCTCGTTGCGGCGCGCCTCGAAAGTGTCGCGAAAAAGATTGAGCGGAATGGTTGCCTCATAGAGGTCATGAAGCTCCTGCCACAGCAGCGCCTGCTCCTGGGGGTCCTCGATGTTGAGGTAGGTCTTGAAGACCGGCATCGTGCCGTCTTTGTTAGTGCGGATATACGTGATCGCTTCGGCGATCGCGCGGATGAAAGCCTTGACGGTGTCGGGATGCTGGTCCGCATAGGGCTTCAGGGTCCAGAGCGTGCCGCCGAGCCGCGGCAGAAACTGGCCCGTGCGGATCAAAACCTTGAATCCCGCTTTC
>DASTAU010000020.1:0-4376 GCA_035712425.1 Sphingomicrobium sp. | reverse complement strand
CAGGTTCTGGTAGGGCGAGTATTTGCTGATGAACGCCCAGTCGGCGGGAACGTCGGGGTTGCCATATTCGCCCATCCACGAAGCGCCCGCGAGCAAGTGTGAGTAGCGCTTCATGTCGACCAGCGGCGACCCGATGATCGCCGCGCCCCACAGGTCGGGACGCTGCTCGATCGCAACCGATGCCATGAGCCCGCCATTCGACCGGCCGGAGACGACCAGGCGGCCCTTCTGAGTCACACCGTTGGCGATCAGGTCCTCGGCCACGGCATAGAGGTCGTCATAGGCTTTCTGCCGGTTTTCGCGCAGAACGCTGTTGTGCCAGCGCGGTCCATATTCGCCGCCGCCGCGGATGTTGGCGAGGACATAGGCATTGCCCTGCTGGACCCAGAACAGGCCGAGAGGGCCCGAGCGGTAGGGCTCGTGGATCAGGTAGCTCGGCGTCTGCGCCAGCTCGAACCCGCCATAAGCGTGAATGAGCGTGGAAACTGGCCCGATCACGTCCTTTCGATGGACGAGGAAATAGGGGATTTTCGTTCCGTCGGGCGAAGTCGCAAAATGCTGCTCCACGACCATGTTCGAAGCATCGAACTGCGGTTTTAGGGCCTGGATTGCGACGGGCGCTGAGGCGGGCTGCGCGCGGAACAGGGTCGGCGGAGTCAGCATGCCCTCAACAGTCGCGAAGGCCATGTCGCTGGTGGAAGCCGTAGCATTGAGGTGCACGGTCGATTTATCGGGTAGCGCGACGGGAGCACTGCTCCACGTACCATCCGGAGCACGGGTTAGCGCGGTCAGGCGGCCCGACACGTCGTCGAGATATTTGACCCAAAGCTTCGACTGGCTCGCCGAGGCTTCTTCCACCGCCTGGTGCTCGTTGGGGACAAACACCGTCTCGATCGCGACTTTCTTGCCGGCGAGGAGATCGGGGATCGAATAAGCGACGAGCGCTCCAGCGGGGTGGCCGTTCCACGGAGTCTTGAGCGAGGCGATGAGCCGGCCGTCGAGAACGTCGATGATTTGCGCGTCGTCCGGGAGCGGCCACGGGACCAACTTTCCGTTGTCGGCAAGATGGCTGATTTTCGAATGATAGAAATCGACCGCGCGATCGATGATCGGCCAGGTCTGCGCCCCGTCGACCCGAACGCTCGGACGAACCGAGACGTCGCTCTTCTCCCCCTGGGCGAGGATTGTGGCGCCCGACAGCGGGGTAGCGCGCCGCCACAGCTTCACGATTCGCCCGTAGCCCGAATCGGTGACCGTCCCCGGGCCGAAGTTGGTGTCGACATAGAGGGCGTCGGGACCTGCCCAGGCCACGTCGCTCTTGGCGGTCGGAAGGTTGAACCCGCCGGGGACAAAGGCCGCCTTGTCGAGGTTGAACTCGCGAATCTCGACCGCGTCTCCGCCGCCGTTCGACAGGCTGACCATGCAGTCGACATAATCGGGCGAGAGGCAGGTCGCGCCCTTGAACACCCAATTCTTCTTGTCGGCCTTGCTCATCGCGTCGATGTCGATGAGCGTCCGCCATTGCGGCTGTCCCGACGCATAAGCCGCGAGCGGCGACACTCGCCACACGCCGCGGGGATGCTGCTCGTCTTGCCAGAAGTTCAGCACTTTATCGCCGAGGATCCGGTCAGGCTCGGCGATCTTCTGATCGGTCGAAAGCAAGGCCAGGGCCTTCGCTTTGTAATCGGCGAAACCGGGCTGCTTTTCGAGCTCCACGAGAGTCGCGGCGTTCCACGACTTGACCTTGGCGAGCGCGCGAGCGCCGTCCACCTGCTCGAGATAGAGGTTGGGGTCGGCCGGCGGCGCCGCCGAAGCCATGGGCCCCGCGGCCGCGAAAAGCCCGGCCACCATTACCGCGCGCGCCAAACCTGCCATCGTCACTCCCCTCGCTCCTGTTCGAGCGCAGTCGCTAAAGTGCACGGCAGCCTTCGTCGAGGGCCGTCTAGCCAACGGCCGGGCGGAAGCGACGAACGATCAGGCTTATTGGGGAGCGGGCTTCGTGTCCGAGTGGACCTGGTTGACCGAGCTGCCCTCGGCGGGCGTGCTGCATTCGGTCTTCACCCTGATCTTACTTTCGATGCTGTCCTGCTGGACATTGGTGCACTGCTTCTCAGCCACCTGGGCGTTCGGCGTGGTGGCTGCACAGGCCGCCAGAGCCGGCAGAAACGCCAACGCAAACCAAGACTTAGACATGAAGAAATCCCTCCCGCTGCGGACCGCGGCTTCCAGCAGCGAACAGCAGGTTTTGCAAGCAATCTTTCGACCAACGGCGGATTCTGCTGCGCCCGGCCGAAGCCGGTGGAGGATTGCGCTCCAGCCGCTATAGCCGGGCGATGGCCGACGAGGGGACGAACGGGGAGTTTCGAAGCGGGCACGATCCGCGGACACTGCGCGATGCACTGGGGTGTTTCGCGACCGGGGTGACCGTGGTGACCTGCCTCGGCCCGGATGGAGCTCCGGCCGGCCTGACCGTCAACAGCTTCACCTCGGTTTCGCTCGATCCGCCGCTGCTGCTCGTCTGCCTCAACAAGAAAGCGGTGAGCGCGGACCCGCTCATCGCCGCCTCGCATTTCGCCGTGAACGTCCTGCAAACAGGGCAGCAGCCTGCGTCGATCCGCTTTTCAACGCGCGACCAGGACCGGTTCGGAACCACACCCTGGGCCTGCGGCGAGGCGGGCGCGCCAATCCTTGAGGATTCGCTCGGCGTCTTCGAATGCGAGCGCTTCGCGGTGTACGACGGCGGAGATCATCACATGCTCGTCGGGCGTGTGATCAAGGCCAGCTTCGATGCCACCGTCGACCCCTTGCTCTATTTCCGCGGCCGCTACCGCCGGTTGCACTTCGACTAGCTTGCGTTAGGCAGACGCCATGCTTGGACTGGACTTCGTCAAGGCGAACCGCGAGGCCGTGGAGCGCGCCATTCGCGAGAAGGGCGTGACTCTCGATCTCGACGAGCTGCTCTCGCTCGATACGCAGGTGCGCGCGCTCAAGACCGAAGCCGATGCGCTTCGGGCCGAGCGCAACGCGATCAGCGCCAAGTTTCCGAAGGCGGCTCCCGAGGAAAAGGCGGAGCTCGGCCGGAAGGCGAAGGAAGCCGGAGCGCGCGCCGCGACGCTTGAGGATCAGCTCGCCGGCGAGGAAGCGGCGCTCAAGGTGCTCATGCTTCAGCTTCCCGGCATCCCCTATGAGGGCGCGCCGGTCGGGCCGGATGAAAGCTATAATGTCGTCATCCGGACGGTCGGCGACCCGCCCAGGTTCGACTTCGAGCCGCTCGACCATGTCGCGCTGATCGAAAGGAACGGCTGGGGCGATCTGTCGCGCGTGACTCAGGTTTCGGGAAGCCGCACCTATTGCCTGAAGGGCGGACTGGCGCTGCTCGAGACCAAGCTGATGGGCTGGGCGCTATCGAGGATCGCTGCGTCAGGCTTCACGCCCATCACGGTTCCCGCGATCGCTCGTGAGCAGGCCTTCCTCAACCAGGGGCAGTTCCCGGGGCACAAGGAAGAGACGTACGAGCTTCCCAACGACGATCTGTGGCTCGCGGGGACCGCGGAGGTCGTGCTGACCTCGCTGCACGCTGGCGAGATCATCGAGGCCGACAAGCTGCCGGTGCTCTACGCGGGTTTCTCGCCCTGCTTCCGGCGCGAGGCGGGAAGCGCCGGCAAGGACGTGCGCGGGCTGCTGCGCGTCCACCAGTTCGTGAAGGTCGAGCAATATGTGATCTGCGAGGCCGATGACGCCCAGTCGGCGGAGTGGCATGCGACGCTGCTCCGGCTTGCCGAGGAGCTGCTGCAGGCGCTCGAGATTCCCTACCAGGTGATCGAAACGTCGACCGGCGACATGGGGCTCGGCAAATACCGGATGAACGATATCGAGAGCTGGGTGCCGTCGCTGGGCAAGTATCGCGAGACCCACAGCTGCTCGACATTGCACGACTGGCAGGCGCGCCGCGCGAACATCCGCTACCGCGGTTCCGATGGGAAGGTGCGGTTCGCCCACACGCTCAACAATACGGCGCTGGCGTCACCGCGAATCTTGGTGCCGCTGCTGGAGAACCATCAGACTGCGGACGGGCGGGTGAAGCTGCCCAAGGCGCTTCAGGAGCTGATGGGGAGCGAATACCTCTGAGCGAGGACCGCGCCCCCGGGAGCGCGGCGCGGCTGAAGGAAGTCGCGGCGCTCGGCTCGAGGTTCTGGCGCGGCTTCGGCCACAAGGGACCGCGCGGACCGAAAGACGGCGCTCCGGTGATGGTCATTCCGGGCTTCATCGCCAACGACCGGACCACGACCGAATTGCGTCGGGCGCTGGCGGAGGCCGGTTTTCGCGTTCATCCCTGGCGCCACGGAATGAACCTCGGCGCGCGCGCCGATACGATC
>DASTAU010000019.1:0-8356 GCA_035712425.1 Sphingomicrobium sp. | reverse complement strand
AGCCGCTTTCCGACCAGCCGGTTGAACAGCGTGGATTTGCCGACGTTGGGCCGGCCGACGATGGCGACGGTCGGAAGGGGCATGTCTTGGCGATAGCAGCGCCTTGAACGCGCCGCGACTCCCTAACGGTAGGCGTGAAGCCGCGCCTGGTCGTCGAAGATGTACAAAGTCGAATTCGCGACGATCGGCGGCAGGCTGATCGGCGCGCCGACGTTGAACTGCGACAGGAAATTGCCCGTCGACGGATCGACCTCGATCACCTGCCCGTTCGATGCTGTCAGGATCAGCCGGTTGCCGGCAAGAACAGGTCCCGAATAATCGATGTCGCCGCGCTTCGCCTTCTGATTCTCATATTGCGGGAGCGGGTTGATCCAGCGGATGTGCCCGTTCTGGCGATAGATGCAAAGCAGCTTCGCGTCCTGCGTGACCACGAATATCCAGTCGCCCGCGACCCAAGGCGTCGAAATCCCGGAGACGTTGAGCTCCCAGAGGCGCTGACCCGACACCAGGTCGAGCGCCACCATCCGCCCGCCAGCGCCGATCGCGAAGACCTGGCCATTGTCGATGACGGGGTCGGCGTCGACGTCGGTCAGCGACGAGACGCTGGTGCGGATGCTGGTCCGCTGAAGCGTGTCCTGCCAAACCTGCCGCCCGTTCTCGTAGCGATAGGCGTTGAGCTCGCCCGACGAGAAGCCGGCGACCACGGTTCCGCGGCCCACGGCAGGCGAGGCGGCGCCGAAAATCCCGGCGATCTCGAGCGATGCCGGCTGCGACCAGTTGGTCGTCCCGTCATCTTCCTTCAGCGAGTAGATCTGGTTGTCTTCGCTGATCACATAGACCGCGCCGTTGGAGATGGTCGGTGCGCCGCGCAACGGTCCGCCCGGCCGCACCTGCCAGATGATTCCGCCGTTATCGCCCATCGCCGAAACGTAACCGAGGCCGTTGGTCGAATAGATGCGTCCGTTGTCGTAGGCGATCCCGCCGCCATAGAGCGAGCTTTCATTCCCTTTGACGTTCGGGGTCTGGCTCGCCCAGATCGCCGCGCCGGTCCTCGCATCGAAGGCTCGGACCGCGCCCAGCGTGTCGATCGTATAGACGCGGCCGTTGGCGACGATCGGCGGTGATGCAAGCCGCATCGTAAGGCTGCTGCCGCGGCCGGCCTGCACGTTGAAGAGAGGCTTCAAGGCGCTGCCGAGCGCAAGCTGGCCCATCGAATTGCTGGCGTTGCCGCCAGTTTCGGTCCAGCCCGGGTTCTCCGCGGCGCCCGGCAGGCTGAACGGAAGCGTCTGGGTCGCGGGATCGACCTCGACGTCGCCCTCGGTGGTCAGCACCGGGATGCGTTCGCCGAGCACCGGCGTCGATGGTTTCGAATGCCCCTTGAGCAGGCTGCAGCCCCCTGAAGCCATTGCCGCGGCAACCAGCAGCGCAATTCCGAATGTGGTCGATGTTCTCGATGTGGTCATTCTTGTCCTACTGGGCCATGGGTCCAAGCGCGGCGCTTGCATCAACGCCGAGAGTTCCGGAAATCTGGACTGCACGATTTCGGATGGAGTCGGGCACGGTCTTGTCCTTGGCGATTGCAGCGAAAAGCTGTCCCGCCTCCTTGTTCTTGCCTTGCTTGATCAGCGCGAGCGCCGTCATTTCGCCCGCCGACCCGAACCACGGGTCGCCGGCCTTGGTCAGGGGCTGAAGGCGCGAGATTACGTCCTGCGGCTGGAGCTGGTCGAACTCCAGCGCCGTCTGCCGGATCAGTGCCGCGTTGCGGTACGCATCGGGAAACGAGCTGTCTTCGGCGATCGTCTTGTAGGTGGAGATCGCGAACTTCTGGTCGTTCTGCTGAAGCGCGAGGGCGGCCCTGGTGAACATCGCCGACGCGCGCACCGCCTTGCTGCTCGAGTTGGAAAGATCGTCGAGCTGCTGGGGCGCCTTCGCCGTATTGCCGGTGCCAATGTCCTTGTAGATCTGGGCAAGCTGCTCGACATGCTCTGCGGCCCGGTCCTCGCGGTGCTGCTGATACCAGATGATCCCGCCGCACGCGGCGAGGAACAGGATCAGCGCGAAGACCAGCCACGCTCCGTTTTCCCTGAAGAAATCGCGGATTCGGTCGCGGCGCAAGTTCTCGTCGACCTCGCGGACGAAGGTGTCGCTAATGTCCGGGGGTTGCGCCAAAGACGTTCCTCTGCACCGCTTACTCTGGGAATCCTTTTGCCGGCACTTTCCTTCCCCACGCTGGATGAATGAAAGCTGGCGGCCGCTCGTCTAGCGGCTGCGCGTGGAAAGGCAAAGCCCGTTAGGTCTTCGGCCTGTACGTCTGATCCGCTGTTGGGAACGTCCGCGCCCGAACCTCTGCGGCATAGGTCCGCGCGGCCCCACTGATCCGCGACGCGAGGTCGTCATAGCGTTTCACGAAGCGCGGCGTGCGCTCGAACATGCCGAGCATGTCGTCGATCACGAGGACCTGGCCGTCGCAATCGGCCGACGCGCCGATGCCAATGATCGGCGGAGCGACCTTCAGAGCGACCTCGGTGGCAATCGACTCCATCACGCCTTCCACCACCATGCAGAAGGCGCCTGCGTCGGCGATTGCCTTCGCGTCGGCTATGATCTTCTCGGCTTCGCGTTCCTCGCGGCCTCTTGCTCCATAGCCGCCGAGCACATTGACCGCCTGAGGCGTCAGGCCGACGTGGCCGATGACCGGAATACCGCGATGCGTCAGCAGATCGACGGTCGACGCCATCGCCTCACCGCCCTCCAGCTTCACTGCTGCGCAGCCCGTCTCTTTCATGATCCGCGCGGCGGACTCGAACGCCTTCTCGGGCGAAGCTTCGTAACTCCCGAACGGCATGTCGACCCCGACCAGCGCGTGCCAGCTGCCGCGAACCACGGCGGCGCCATGCGCGCACATCATTTCGAGCGTCACGGGGATCGTCGAGGGAAGACCGTAAATCACCTGACCAAGGCTGTCGCCGACGAGGAGTATGTCGCAGTGCGGGTCGAGCAGCTGCGCCATCCTCATCGTATACGCGGTGAGCATCACGATCGGCTGTTCGGTCTTGCCATCGACCTTGCGCGCGCGAATGGACGGCGCCGTCATGCGCTTGCCGGGTACTGGCGACGGCGTGGCGCGACTGGTGCTCGTGTCGATGGTGAAGGTCGACATTCGCGCGCCTTTAGCGGTGTGGCGCTAGCGCAGCCAGCCCCGCTGTCTCGAATGGCGGGCGAACCAGTAGATCGTCCAGGTCACGGCCAGCACAACGAGAATGACCGCTATCTGGTTCTGACTGAGCAAATCTCGGAAATCGGGGGTCACGAACATCCCGCCGATCCACACCAGCATCCCGGCGAGAGACAGCAGCAGAAGGCGCTCTGCCGCGCGTCGCCTCATGACGAGAAGCACGCCCCCGCCCGCGCCCGCGATGAATCCAATGGCCGAAGCTGCAAGGACCCAGCGCGGCTCGGCCAGAAACTGGGCGCGCTCGTCGAGTGGAAGCTGCGAGGGATCGGTTCCCAAATGCACGACGAGTCCAAGGCATCCGAAGGCCATGACCGCGAGCGAGACGATCGCGGCCATCATGTACCAGCGGGCTAGCGGTTGCGGAGTGAAGCGGCTGTCCATCGTCCCCCCTTTGCCGCCAGGGCGGCGGCTATTTCGCGACCGTAAGCCGCTCCTCCCACTGCGCCCCCTGGGCGAGCGAAATCGAGTCCAGTACCGAGGTGCTTTGGTCGCGAAGAATAGCGAATGCCCTGCGAATGGCACAGGTGGCTTCGTCGTGGCAGTCGCCGCACGGCGCATAGAAATTGACGCTTGCGCAAGAAACGAGCGCAATCGGCCCTTCCATCGTCCTGACGATCTCTCCGAAGGAAATATCTTCGGGTGAGCGGGTCAGCTTGTAACCGCCCTTGGGACCGCGGGCGCTCTTCACCAGGCCGGCCTTCTTGAGGTCGAGCATGATCAATTCGAGATATTTCGGAGGGACGCGCTGGGTCTCGGCGATGCGGGCCAGCTGCACAGGCGCGCCGCCCTGCTCTTCGGCCAGGAACAGCAAGGAGCGAAGCGCGTAGCGGGTCTTCTGTGCGATCATCCCTGGCGAACCCTAGCGGCCTTCCGCCAAGAGGCAAAGCGGCCACGCGTTGCCCGCGATGAACAAGCTTTAATCCACCTGAAACGCCGGTGAGACTTGGTTGCTCATAGTCCGCCGCTTCACCGGTGCATCAATGCCGGAGAGGAGGAATACTCGATGAAAATGTTGATCAGCTCGGTCGCGGCGCTTGCCATCATCGCGACCCCGGCGATCGCGGCCCAGAAGTCGACCTCGGCGTCGACTAAAACGGTCACGACCAAATCCGGCAATACCAAAGCGACGACCACGGTCTCGACCAAGGGCGATTCCACGACTGCCAAGACGACGATGACCAAGGCCAAGCATCACGCCAAGGCCAAGCATCATGCGAAGCATCATGCGAAGAAGAGCTCGGTGGCCAAGCAGGCCAAGGCCGAGGGTGAGTCGACAGCGACCGAGATGAAGGAGCACAAGGCTGCTGCTCATCACGCGAAGTCGCACAAGGCCGCGAAGAAGGCGCCGGCCAAGACTTCCGACGCGACCAGCAACTCGACCGGTAAGTAAGACGGGACTGGATTTCCGCACGGCACTGCGGGATTGACTCCCTCCCGGTGCCGTGCGGAGCCTGCGCCTGGCGCAAGAGCTTAGGGAGCTGACACGCGATGGGCCGGAAGATCCTGCTGGTCGAGGACGATCGCGAGACTTCGTCCTATCTCGCCAAGGGCCTGAGCCAGGAAGGCCATAGCGTCGAACAGGCGACGAACGGCCAGGACGGCCTGTTCCGCGCCACCGACGGCAGCTTCGACCTCATCATTCTCGACCGGATGCTTCCGGTCCTCGACGGCTTGTCGGTGCTCAGGGCCCTCCGGGCCGCTCATATCGAGACGCCCGTCCTGATCCTCTCCGCACTCGCCTCGGTCGGCGACCGCATCGAGGGTCTCGAGTGCGGCTCGGACGATTATCTCGTCAAACCATTTTCCTTCGCCGAGCTGCTGGCGCGCGTGAACGCGCTGCTCCGCCGCCGCGAGGCCCGAGTCGATCCGGCCGATCACCGGTTGACTGTCGGCGACCTCGAAATCGACCCGCTTTCACGCAGTGTAAGACGCGCGGGCAAGAAGCTCGACCTCAAGCCGCGCGAGTATCTTCTGCTCGAATATTTCGCCCGTAATGAGGGGCGCGTCGTTACCCGAACGATGCTGCTCGAGCAGGTTTGGGATTATCACTTCGATCCCGGCACCAACGTCATCGACGTTCACGTCAGCCGGCTTCGCCGAAAGCTCGACGAAGGGTTCGAAAAGCCGCTTCTGCACACCGTAAGGGGCGCGGGCTACATGCTCGCCGCCTAAGGCGGTAATAACAGCTTGATGCCGACGACGCTCAGGATCGCGCTGCTCGCGGGCTTGCTCGCGCTGCTGTCCAATCTCGCCGTCATCGGATTCATCTACGAGCGGACCCACGACGACGCCGTCACGGGCCTTCATCGCCAGGTTACCGAGCAATCGAAGGTCCTCACCGACGTCTACCGCACCGGCGGAAGGGCGGCGCTCGACGAGGCGATCCAGGACACTTTGGCTTACGCCGATCCGCAAACGGCGGTGGCGCTGATCGATTCGAACGGGAAGCAGATCGAGGGCAACCTTGCCCAAGGGCCCGCCGTCCAGTCGATGCAGGAAGGCTTCCACAGCGCGATCATCCGCCTTCGCGGCCAACCCAGCCCACACCAGGCCGAAATGGTGCTCAGCCGCTTGCCCAAAGGCCAATGGCTGGTCAGCGGCCGTCTCGTCGGCGAGGGCCTTGCTTTCCGGCTGACGCTCGAACGATCGCTGCTCCTGGCGCTGGTCGTCGCCGGACTCCTCGGCCTCCTTTGCGGCGTGATCCTCGCCCATTACGTCTCGCTCCGGATCGGCAAGATCGCAGCGGTCGCGAACCGGATCAGCGCGCGCGACCTCAGCCAGCGGGTGCCGCTTTCGGGCGCCGGCGATTCGTTCGACCGGCTGGGCGCGCAGATCAACGCAATGCTCGACCGAATCAGCAACCTGATGGAGGAGCTTCGGCTGCTGACCGATTCGCTCGCCCATGACCTCCGTTCCCCGGTGACAAGGCTCCGCGCCTCGGCGCACGCGGCGGCGGAAACAAGCGACCCGGTCGAACAGGAAGAGCTGTTGACCAGCGTCGTTCGCAACGCCGACGCGCTGATCCGAATCCTGACTACCGTCCTCGAGATCAGCCGCTCCGAAGCGCTGACCGGCCGCAACCAGTTCGCCTGGTTCGACGTGGGCGAGCTAGCGGCCGAGCTTGCCGAGATGTACGACCCGCTCGCCGACGAGCGCGGCGCCTCGCTCAACTACAAGGCGCCCACGCGGCCGGTACCGCTTTACGGCCACCGCCAGCTGCTTGCGCAGGCGGTCAGCAACCTTGTCGAGAATGCGATCCGCTACGCGTCGAGCGGCGGCGAGATCGATGTGCGGGTGCGGCCGGGAGAGAAGCAGATCCGGATCGAAGTGGGAGACCGCGGCCCCGGAATCCCGCTCGACCGGCGGCAGGAGGCGCGGAAGCGCTTCGGCCGTCTCGACTCTAGCCGCTCCGACGAGGGCGCCGGCCTCGGGCTCGCACTCGTCGAATCCATCGCCCACCTGCACAATGGCGAGCTTCGGCTGGACGACAACCAGCCCGGCCTGCTGACCGCGCTGGAGCTTCCCGTCCACCCGCCACAGCCGGCGCGCTGAACGCCCCCACAGCTGCGTCCAGTCGCTCCGGTGCGCGCGCATCCGAACCGTGCCGCCGTTCGTTTAGCGGACATCAGGAAGGGAGATGCGGACATGGCGCACGGCTATCTTGGCGACGGCTACGGAATTCACGGCGACTTCGATGAAGATCGCGACGAGCGAGACCGCCGCGACTGGCGTGAGCGAAGCGACTGGCGAGACCGTGATCGCGATCGAGGAATGATGTTCGGCGAACGGCATCGCGATCGCGACCGGTTCGACGAAGACCGGTGGAGTCGCGAACGCTCCTTTAGCGCCAATCCCGACGATCATTACCGCAGCTGGCGCGACCGCCACATGAGCGAGCTCGACCGCGACTATGCGGACTATTGCCGCGAGCGCGAGCAGAGCTTCCATCGCGATTTCGACGCATGGCTGACGCAGCGGCACGGCAATCCGGGGCCGCTCCGTACGGGAATGACGCAGACCGGCATCTCGCATGAGCCCGAGGGAGAGCTTGAGCTGACCGACCCGGCGAAAGCTGGGCAGTACGAAGAGGACCCGATGGACACCGCTACGCTGGGGACCACCTCAGGCGGCGGAAAGCGCCGCTGATCAGCCCTCGATGATGACCTTGGTGCCGATCTTGGTCAGGCCGTAGAGCTTCTCGGCGAACTTCATCGGCAAATGGATGCAGCCGTGGCTTTCCGGATAGCCCGGAGTGCCGCCGCCGTGGAGCGCGATCCCATATTCGTCGATCCGCTCCATCCACGGCATCGGCGCATTGTCGTATTTCCTGGAGCGGTAGAACGGGCGCTTTTCGAGAATCGACCATTCGCCGAGCGGCGTGATGTGACCCTGCTTCGCCGTCGAGACGCTGGCGACGCCCACCAGCTTGTCGGCGCGATAGACGTAAGCCGTCTGCGTCAGCCGGTCGATAATGACCTTCGTGTCGCCGTCCTTCGGGATCGAGGCCGCCCACACATATTCGCCGGGCTTGAGGCCAAGCTTGCCGAACTGGGCGACCATATCCTTGTGGCCCTGCGGCGCGTTGCCCAGCGTCCATTGGTAAGGAACTTCGTTTGAGATTGGCGGGGGCGGAGCCGCCTGCGCGAGCCTGGGCGCAGGCGTGGACTCACAACCGGCGAGCGCCGCCGCGGCCGCAGCTGCAATCGCGAATTTGAAGGACATACGCACTGGACTTAACTCACCCGTTGCCGACTGCTGCTGATCAGCAAGAGCAGCGCGGCCAAGTCAATCCAGCGGTAAACGCTGGGTTACCGGTTAACCGCCTATTCCGACCGAAGCATCACCGCGGATGAGGCGGACGCCACGCCCGGGAGCGCGGAAAAGCGGTCGACCAGCTCCGCAAGCGCCTGGGCGTGCTTCACCCGTACTTGCACGTAGGCATCGACCGGGCCCGTCACCGAATAATAGCGCACGATTTCCGGCCAGTGGCGGAACTTGGCGACGACCGGATGGCACGGCCGCTGGCTGAAGACGATCGACAGCATCGCGCCGAGCCCCTCGCCGTCCAATCCCTCGCCGATCTCTGCGCGATAGCCGAGGATCACCTTGTCGCGCTCTAGC
>DASTAU010000018.1:0-4574 GCA_035712425.1 Sphingomicrobium sp. | reverse complement strand
CTGCCGGCGCTTGCGCGGCCATCGTCGGCGGAGCGGCGAGCGCAATCAGCGACGCGGAAAGGATCAGGCGGGCGGCCGAATTCATCTGGAATTCCTCTCGGGCAAACGGTCGTTCGACCCGCTAATGAAGAAGGGGCGCTGCCGCAACGGCAACGCCCCTTCGATATTCGGCCTTGCCGACTCTACCAGAAGAAGTTCGGAATCACGTCGATCGTGGTTCCGCTGTAGGTGTCGACCAGGATCGCATCGTTCCAGTAACGGATCCAGACGCAGCCGGGCGGCGGATAGGGCAGCCCGTAAAGGCTGGGATCGATCCAATACTGGTTGCCGTAATAGGCCGGCCACATGCGATAGCCGATCGAGAAGGGCTGATAATTCCACCCGAACGGATCGATGAACAGCCCGAGGTGGAACAGCGACCGGTGGTGGCGGCGACGCTCGCGCCAGTCGTAGCGATGGTCGTTGCGCCAGT
This sequence comes from Sphingomicrobium sp., assembly GCA_035712425.1. Lineage (GTDB taxonomy): Bacteria > Pseudomonadota > Alphaproteobacteria > Sphingomonadales > Sphingomonadaceae > Sphingomicrobium. The sequence continues at coordinate 4,102 of DASTAU010000018.1, read as the reverse complement.
GGGTGCTCCACCGGACGTCGCGGTGCCGGCCGCTCTCGACGCGCAGCGGCGGCTGCGTTCCCGGACGCGGCGTGTTGCTGACGACCAAGGGATGCCGGTCGCGCATCACCTGCGGATAGGAACCGTCTCCCTGGCGAAAGTCACGCTCGCGGACGCCTTGCTGGCGCACTTCGCCGCCGTCGGCGCGCGGCGCCATCACCACCCGCGGTCCAGGCGCGACATAGCGGACAGCGCCATTGCTGTTCGCCGAATCCCCGTGGTCGCGCCGGCCGTTGTCGTGTCCGTTGAAACTTCCAGCGAAATCACCCTGGACGCGCCGGCCATTGTCACGGTCGCCGCCGCCCGCGGTGAAGTTCTGCTGCTGCCGAACCTCGACTTGCGGCTGGGGATGGTTGTTCCCGCTGAACTGCGGACGATTATCGGACCGATCGTTGTGCGACTCCGGGCGAGCCTGCGAATGCTCCTCGTGCGACGACTGCCGATCCTGGTGCGACGAGGAATCGTCCTTGGACTGATGGCGGTCGTTCCAATCGTGGGGGCCCGCAACCGCGGGCGTCGCCGTCGCTACCCCGGCGAGCAACAGCGCAATGGCAAATTTACGCATGACAGTGACCTTTCAAGAACATGACACGGAATCTGCGCTCGTCGACCTGAGCGATCGCTTAACCGTTTCGGAGCCGTATATTCAGGTTTGTGGCGCCGGGATCGGCGGAAGGTTCTTCGCCGCACGCGCAACTGCTTTCTTGATGCGCGGATAAGCTCCGCATCGGCAGATGTTCGGGATAGCCGCGATCTGTTCGTCGGACGGAGCCGGGCTCGCCTGCAAAAGCGCGGCGATCGCCATGATGAAGCCCGGCTCGCAATAGCCGCACATCGTCACCTGCTCGGCAAGCCAGGCCTGCTGCACCGGGTGCGAGCGGTCGCGCGACAGTCCCTCGATCGTCGTGATCTGCGCCCCGTCGAGCTCGCCGACGGTGACGCTGCAGCTCGTCACCGCGCGCCCATCGATGATCACCGTGCACGCGCCGCAATCCTTGCTGTCACAACCGTATTTCGTGCCGGTGAGATTGGACGCGTCACGAAGCGCCCACAGCAGCGGCGTCGAAGGATCTAGCCTGTAGAGAACCGCCTCGCCATTGACCGTCATCCGCGCCATGCGCGTCAGGCTAGCGTGGCGAGTGCCGCGCTGCCAAGATGCACCGATGCCCCGCGTCATTACCAACAACGGCTACATCGGCTATGACGAAGCGGGCGGTGGCCATCTGACGCCGATCGTCTTCCTCCACGGCGTCGGCTCCGACAAAAGCGTGTGGCATCCGCAGCTCGACCATTTCGGCCGGACCCGCCGCGCCGTTGCGTTCGACTATCCTGGCTATGGCGACAGCGACCCCGCGCCGAAGGGCACGACGCGGGACGATTATGCCTCGGCGATCATCTCGGCGATGCACGAGCTCGGGATCGACCGCGCCCACATCTGCGGACTTTCGCTCGGCGGTGTCATCGCGATCGCGATGCACCACGCGGCGCCGGAGCGCTGCGACTCACTGATCCTCGCCGACACGTTCGCCATGCACCCCGAGGGCCGCGCCATCTATGAGCGATCGGTCACCGCGAGCGAGAACCTCCGCGCCCTCGCGGAAGCGCGGGTCGACGTCCTCCTCGCCCAACCCGCCGCACCGCGCGTCCGCCGCGAGGTCGTCGAGACGATGGCCCGCATTGACCCCGCCGCTTACTGCATCGGTTCCGAAGCCGTCTGGCTTGCCGACCAGCGCGACCGCGCCGAGGAAATTCGCGTGCCGACGTTGGTTCTTGTCGGCGACCATGACCTCGTCACCCCGCCCGAGCTGTCCGACGAGCTCGTCGCCCTCATTCCCAATGCGCGCATGCAGGTTATCGAGGGCGCCGGCCACATCGGCAATCTCGAGAAGGCCGACGAGTTCAATCGAACGATCGATGAGTTTCTTCGCGACTAGACATTCCACTGTCCTACAGGCGCGCTGCTGTGCCATGCTGCGGCGATGCCGTTTCGCGCTCATTCTCGGGTTTTGATTTCGCCAGGGTCGCATGCGCGGACACGGGCGCGCACGCGTAGGGTCGCTGCAATCGCTGCGTTTCGCGGATTGCAGGCATGAAGATCGCCTGCATCGGCGCGGGTCCGGCGGGACTCTATTTCGCCATCTCGATGAAGCTTCGCGATCCGGCGCACGAGATCGAGGTGTTCGAACGCAATCCGCCGGGTGTGACCTTCGGCTGGGGCGTCGTCTTCTCCGATCTCACGGTCGAGAACATCACGGCGAACGATCCTGCATCCGCGGAAATCATCACGAAGGAATTCGCCCACTGGGACGACATCGACGTCCACTTCCGCGGTGAGACGATCACTTCCGGCGGGCACGGGTTCATCGGAATCGGCCGCAAGCGCCTCCTCGAGATCCTCCAGAACCGGGCGCGGGAGCTTGGCGTCGTGCTGCACTTCGAGGCCGAGTGCGATCCCGCCGATCCGAAGTGGCGCGACTATGACCTCGTCATCGCGTCGGACGGCGCGAACTCGCGTTTCCGCGACGCCAACCCGGAAGCGTTCGGAGTCGACATCGACATCCGCGCGAACAAGTTCGTGTGGCTCGGAACGTCGAAGGTCTTCCACGCCTTCACCTTCGCGTTCGAGGAGACCGAGCACGGCTGGATCTGGGCGCACGCCTACCGCTTCGCGCCCGATTGTTCGACCTTCATCGTCGAATGTTCGGAAGACACCTGGCACAGCTTCGGCTTCGACCGCATGTCGCAGGACGAAAGCATCGCCGCCTGCGAGGCTTTGTTCGGCAAATATCTCGACGGTCATTCGCTCCAATCGAACGCGTCGCACCTGGTCGGCAGCGCCGCCTGGCTCAACTTCCGCCGCATCAAATGCGAGCGCTGGACCAGCGGCAACGTCATCCTCCTAGGCGACGCCGCGCACACCGCGCATTTCTCGATCGGCAGCGGCACCAAGCTCGCCCTCGAGGACGCGATCAAACTTGCGAATGTGCTCAATCGCAAGAACCTCAGCCTCGAAGCCGCGCTCGACGAATATCAGGCGGAGCGGAACCTCGAAGTCCTCAAGCTCCAGAACAGCGCGCGCAACTCGACCGAATGGTTCGAGACTCTGGAGCGCTACACGCATTTCGAGCCGCTCCAGTTCGCTTACTCGCTGCTCACGCGCAGCCAGCGCATCAGCCACGAAAACCTCCGCCTGCGCGACCGCGAATGGCTTGAGGGAGTCGAGCGCTGGTTCTGGAAGCGCGCGACGGCTGGCAAATCGAACAAGACCGCCCCGCCGATGTTCGCGCCTTTCAGGCTACGCGAAATGAGCATTGAGAACCGCGTCGTGGTCTCGCCGATGGACATGTATTCGGCGGTCGACGGGATTCCAAACGACTTTCACTTCGTCCATTACGGCGAGCGCGCGCTCGGCGGCGCCGGCCTCGTCTTTACCGAGATGACCTGCGTCTCACCCGAGGGCCGCATCAGCCCCGGTTGCACGGGCATGTGGAACGCCAATCATGTCGCCGCCTGGAAGCGCATTGTCGATTTCGTCCACGCCAACTCAAAGGCGAAGATTTGCCTTCAGCTAGGCCATTCCGGCGCGAAGGGATCGACCAAGCTCGGCTGGGAAGAGGACAATGCGCCGCTAGATTCCGGCAACTGGCCGGTGATCGCGGCGAGCGACGTGCGCTGGTCGCCGGTCAACCAGGTTCCGACGCCAATGACCCGCGAGCAGATGGACGAGGTTCGCGATCAGTTCGTCGCCGCCGTCCGCATGGGCCTCGAAGCGGGCTTCGACATGATCGAGCTTCACGCTGCGCACGGCTATTTGCTTTCGGGCTTCATCACGCCGCTGCAGAACAACCGCGCGGACGAATATGGCGGAAGCCTCGAAAACCGCGTCCGCTACCCGCTCGAAGTCTTCGCCGCGATGCGCGCTGCCTGGCCGAACGACAAGCCAATGTCGGTGCGCATTTCGGCGACCGACTGGGCCGGCGCCGACGGAATCACGCCCGAAGATGCGGTCGAAATCGGCGAGGCCTTCGCCCGCGAAGGCGCGGACCTGATCGACGTTTCGGCG
>DASTAU010000017.1:0-2254 GCA_035712425.1 Sphingomicrobium sp. | reverse complement strand
AGTTTCACCTGGGGCAAGACGATGGGATCGGGCCAGGACATCACGCAGGCGAACCGTAATCCAATCCTCGGACACGTTCCTGGCGCCGACGGGCTAAAGACAGGCCATACGGATGAAGCGGGCTATGGCTTCACCGGGTCGGCCGAGCAGAACGGCAGGCGCCTGATCGAGGTGCTCGCCGGCATGGAAAGCTGGAACATGCGCGTTCAGGAATCCACGCGGCTGATCCAGTGGGGATTCAACGCATGGACCGACAAGCCGCTCTTCAAATCGGGTCAGAAGGTCGGCTCGGCGCAGGTTCAGATGGGTAGCTCCGCCGAAGTGCCGCTGATGGCTCCCCGCGATCTCGCGGTTACGATTCCCGCCGGCCTCGCGTCGGGCGCGACGAGTATGAAGATCCGTTACGACGGCCCGCTCATGGCGCCGATTTCCAAGGGACAGGAGGTCGCGCAGCTGGTGATCACCACGGGCGACACGCCGCCGCAGATCGTATCGCTGGTCGCCGGGGAGGACGTCGGCCGGGCCGGCTTCTTCGGCCGCATCTGGCTGGGGCTCAAGTCGCTCATCGGAATGGCGTGACGCGCGGCAGGTTCATCACGCTCGAAGGCGGGGAGGGGGTCGGCAAGTCGACCCAGGTCAAGGCGCTGGCGGAAGCGCTCCGGAAGCGCGGAATCGACGTACTCGTCACTCGCGAGCCGGGTGGCAGCCCGGGCGCGGAGGGGATCCGCGAGCTTCTCCTCGGCGGCGTTGAGGAACGGTGGGGCGCTCGCGCCGAAGCTTTATTGTTCGCGGCGGCCCGTGCCGACCATGTCGAAAAGACGATACGCCCGGCTCTCGAAGCTGGCCGCTGGGTGGTTTCCGACCGATTCGTCGATAGCTCACTGGCCTACCAAGGAGGCGCCGGCGGTCTGGGGATCGAGACCGTGCGCGAGATCAACGCCTTCGGAATTGACGGCTGGTACCCGGACCGAACGTTCATCCTCATGCTCGAGGAGGGCGGCGACCGCGCCCGGACGCGTGACAGCGGGGCGAGCGATCGCATCGGCGGCCGTCCGGACGATTATCATCGCAAGGTCGAGGCCGCTTTCCGGATCCTGGCCGCGGAGGAGCCCGAACGAGTGCAGCTCATCGACGCATCAGGCGACGCTCATCAGGTCACGAAGCGGCTGCTTGACGCCATCGCGGACCTTTTGCCGTGATCGTCGGGCAGGATCGAGCCGTCGAGCAATTCGCGGCAGCCTGGGCGGGCCGCAAGCTACACCACGCCTGGCTGCTTGCAGGACCGCGCGGCGTGGGAAAGGCGACATTCGCGCACGCCGCCGCCCGGCGCGTGCTTGCCGATGCCGCGGGCCCGCAGGTCGATCTGTCCGGTCTGGAAACTCCGGACGATCATCCCATCGTGAAGCTGGTCGAGGCCGGCAGCCACCCGGACATGCGCTGGCTCGAGCGGCTGGTGAATGAAAAAGGCAATCTGAACCGCAACATCAAGGTCGATCAAATCCGCGATCTGGGAGAATTCATGTCGCTCAGCGCGGCGCTTTCGCCGTGGCGCGTCGTAGTCATCGACTCCGCCGACGATCTCGAGAAATCGGCTGCTAACGCGTTGCTCAAGATTCTTGAAGAGCCTCCCTCGAACAGCTTGTTCTTTCTCATCAGTCATGCGCCAGGAAAGCTGCTTCCGACAATCCGATCTCGTTGCAGGCTCGTCCACTTCACCGCTCTCGAAGATGACGCCATGGCGTCAATTCTCGCACAGCAGCCGTCGGGGCTCAGCGAAGGGGATCGGAGCCGGATCATCGGCATGTCCTTCGGCTCGGCGGGGCGCGCACTCGCCTTCGCCGAGCTCGGTCTCGCCAAGCTGGAGGAAGCGGCGCTCGCGATTCTTCGTCAAGGGGACCCGACCAACGCCCGGCGATCGGAGCTGGCGAGCGAGCTCGGCAAGAAAGCCTCGGCCGATCGCTACGCCGCTTTCCTCGAGCTCGCGCCGTCGCTGATCGCCCGGGAAGCGCGATTGCTTCGCGGCGCGCCGCTCGAGCGCGCGCTCGACGCTTATGCGAAGACCCGCGAACTCGCAGCGGTCGCCCCGCGGGTCTCGCTCGATCCGGCGGCGACCGTCTTCCAGATTGGCGGCTACCTTGCCCAAGTTCCTGAGCGTTCCTTGAAGCGGTAGGGACGGGCGGCTAGGGCGAGGGCCAATGTCCGACCCCTTCTACATCACGACCGCGATCAGCTACCCGAACGGTCCGCCGCACAT
>DASTAU010000016.1:0-8990 GCA_035712425.1 Sphingomicrobium sp. | reverse complement strand
TTCTTCCACCGCCTCGGTCTTCCGGCCGCTCAGGTAATTGTCGAGCTCATACTTGAGGAAGCGCCGGATCTTGTCCGGTCCATAAAGGTGCTTCATCACCATCAGCGCCGAATATTGGGCGAGCGTCTCGCTCATGCTGGTGGCGCCTTGCATGTCTGCACCGACCACCTGGTGCGCCCAATATTGGTGCGACATCTCGTGGCTGACGACATAGCTGGTGAAGTCGATCTTGGTCGGGTCGTCGGTGTTGCCGTTGAAGCCGATCGATTCCGAATAAGGCATGGTCCCGGCGAATGCCTGGGCAAAGCTCGCATAGCCGGGAAATTCGACGATGCGGGCGTAGTTGAACTGATAGGGTCCGAAATGCGACCGGTAGTAATCGAGCGCCGCCCCCATCGTGTTCAACATCTTCGCCACGTTCCAGTCGTGGCCAGCATGATAATAGACCGAGAGTTTGATCCCGTTGTGATCGCGGCTCGCGAGCTGGTACTTTGCCGACTGGATAGAGAAGAAGTTGAGGATGGGCGCGGGACTGACGAAACGCGCCGTCCGCCGATTGCCGTTGGTCACGTCCGAGACAAGGTTGCCCGGCGCGATCGGCGTCTGATCCGCGTCGGTCGACAGAGTGATGTCGGACATCACCCAGTCGGAATGAATGTAGTTGTGAACGGTCGCGCTCATGTCCTCGAGCTTCGCCGGGCGGAGCTCGGGCGGAAGGCCCTGCCGGCGGCGCTTGCTCCGGTCCTGGAGCAATCCGTTGCGATCCATGCCGATGATCGGCGCGATCGCGATATTGTTCAGGAACGTACCGTTCTCGATAATGTCGGTATCCGGCGTGCCCGCAGGAAAACCGCGATGCCATATCTGCGACTTCCACGTCAGCGAGGCGGCCGCTCCCGGCGCAAGCGGATTGTCGAAACGATAGATTCGATAATCGAATTTCTTGTCATCCGAGACGAGACGAGCGCCGGCGATGTTCAGCTCCAGATATTTGGCTGCGCGGTCGCCCTGGCGGACATGGACATCGCTGATCGGAACATTGGTCTTGTTCTGTAGGTCGTACCGTCCGGTCGTGATCACCTTCCGATCGTTGGGATAGAGCTGCACGTCCATCGTGACGTGCGTGACCACCGGCATCGGCAGGTTCTCATACTTGAGGTATTTCTTCTCGTAGTCCGCCTGGTATTTCTCGAAATCGTCCGACGTCTCGTAGCGGTTGAGAACCTTGATGTTGTAATAGCCGTAGGCGCCGGTCGCGATCATCGCGAGTCCGGCGATTGTAATGATCGAAAGCGATGTCGCGGAGGCGTAGCGCCCCATCCGGCGCAGCCGCACGCGGAGCGAGAGGTCGGTTCCCCGCGGCCAAAGCATGTGCGCGATGACGATCAGGATTGCGCCAAAGCACAGCCAGTAGAATTGGAAGACTGCCGATCCGAACCAGAAATGCCCTTGCCCGACAAAGTCGCTGAGCGGCACGCTCGGCCCTGCGCCGTAACGGTAGAGGGGGTCCGAATAGCCGAGGTTCGACAGGAAGATGCCGGCCACGAACCAGACGAACAGGATTGCCCATCCGGCATATTTGTTCGGCGTCAAAACCTGGACGAAGACGGCGAGGATCGCGAGCTGCAGTCCGTCGACCGCAGCCGGAAGGATGAACCAGGTAAGATAAGAGCCGATGCCGAGCTCATGCGCGCCTTTGATCAGCTCGTAGGCGAGCCCGGTCAGCATTCCCGCGATATTCACCGCCAACAGCACGACGAAGATCGCGAGGACCTTCGGCACAGTGATGATCCAGCTTTCGACCGGCGTTGAATCGATGATCTCGTTGATGTTGCGGTCGCGCTCGCGCCACACGAGCTCGCCACCATAGAAAGCCGCGATCAGCAGAATCGTGATGCCGAAGCCGCCACGAACTATCTGCAGTGTCGCCGACACGGTTGGATGGTCGGGCGTGCCATAAGCCGACGGTCCGAACCACAGCAGCACGGCGCTGAGACCCATCCCGAACAGAGTCAGGATGATCGTTCCGGGGCTCGTCAGGACCTGGCGAACCTCGACCTTCAGCCGAGCCAGGAATTGCGCCCAATGCGACGGTCGCGAGTTGCGCGCGAGGACCGCTTCTCCGCCGAGTTGCGGAGGCGCTGACGCGAGCTGCTCTTCGCGCTTCTGACGCTTCGCGAGACGCCGCAACCTCCACTTCGAAGGCGCTCGCTCGGTCATCGTGAACTGCCAGAGCGTGAGCCCCAGGAATGCGATGCCGATGACAACCGCAAGCGCGCGGTTGAACAGGACCGCTCCGGTCAAATCGACCAGCCGGCTGTTCATTTCCGATTGGGTCCAATAGCGAGTCGCCTCGCCGAACGCGCTCGTTCCGAGCGGCTCGTAGCGAGCGACGATGTCGCGATATTCGATCTTCTGCCCGACGACGCTGCTCGCGATCAGATAGCCGATCACGATCGCCACAGTGCCGATATAGGCGGCCATCATCGATCTCAGCTTCGTCGCGAGTGCGAACAGAATGGCACTCATGAAAAAGATGTTCGGGATCGCGAAGATCAGGAACGGCCAGGCGTAATAAGAAAATAGCTGCGGTCCGACTGTCTCGGTGTCGACCCACGGCATGACTGAGCCGGCCCACATGCCCACGGGAAGCGCGAGATAGCCCAGCCACGCCACGGTGAGGCCGCCGAGGAAACGCCCGAGGATGATCTGTGAGCGGGTGATCGGCGTGGCTCGAACAATGGGCGCGAAGCCGCTACTGTCATCACGGATGATCGCGTTCGCGACGAACGCCGTAATGACGAACAGGTAGAAGAGAGAGAAAACCGATACCGCGATGGCGATCGCGTACGGTGCATTCTCGTGCACCGCGCCGGGCGTCCCGATGCGGACATTCTCGCTCGCCGTGACTCCGAAGCCCATGAGGAAGAAGATCGCGATCGCCACCCAGAAGACGGGGTTGCGGAGCTGGTACCGGATCTCGAACCCGGTGATTCCGAAGAAGGTCCTCATGTCAGGCCGCGCGGCGGAGGGTCGACAGGGTCGAGAAATAAACGTCCTCGAGCCCGCCCTCGACCGGCTCGAAGCCTTCGGGCTGTTGGTCGGCGAGGACGTGGATGATCGTGTTCCCGGCGAACAACCGGGTTGAGATCACCTCATATTTCGCCTGGTAGCTCGCAAGCTCGTCATGCTTGATCGCCTTGCGCCACACCTTGCCGCGGGTGGATTCGATGAGGTCGAGCGGCTTGCCCTCGAGCTGCAGTCGCCCGTTGGCGAGCACCGCCATCAACGGGCAGAGGTCCGCGACATCCGCGACGATATGGGTGGACAGGATGACGACGACATTGTCGCCGATCGCCGCAAGCAGGTTGAGGAAGCGGTTGCGCTCTTCGGGGTCGAGACCGGCGGTCGGCTCGTCGACGATAATCAGCTCTGGATTGCCGATCAGCGCCTGCGCAATCCCGAAGCGCTGCCGCATGCCGCCCGAGAAACCCGCGATCGACTTGTTGCGAACGCCCCAGAGGTTGGTCTGGTTGAGAAGCGTGTCGACCACGCTCTTGCGCTCACCCGCGCCGGTAATGCCCTTGAGCAGGGCCAGCTGGTCGAGCATCGCGTAGGCGGACACGCGCGGATAGACGCCGAAATCCTGCGGGAGATAGCCGAGCGTGCGCCTGAGGCGCTGCGGCTCGGCCAGAACGTCGATCTCGCCGAACTGGATCGATCCCGCCGTCGGCTCCTGGAGCGTCGCGACCGTCCGCATCAGTGTCGACTTGCCCGCTCCATTGGGCCCGAGAAGCCCGAACATCCCGCGCGGAATCGACAGGCTGACGTTATCGAGAGCAACGGTCCCGTTCGCGTAAGTATGCGAAAGATTGGCAATTTCGAGCATGAATCCCCCTTCGATCCCAAGGGCTAACGGCTGCAGCTCGATCCATCAACCGAACATTCGACCGGTCGACGAATGGGGGACCGTGGACGGTGCAGCGGACGCGTGCAAAGCCCTAAGTCGACGCGACTATGACGGCCCAGATGACTGCGCCGATCGTCAGCAGCGCATAAGCGAGGAGCCCGGCGTATTGGCGAAACGCGGGCCGCACCATAGACCGATGCTCTCTGGAAAAGCGATCGAGCCTGGGGGCAAGACCTTCATCCGAAAGCATCAGAGCCGTGTCGAGGGCGGAGAGATTCCGGTACAGGTTGATGAGCCGCGCCAGTTCGGTTTCGCTTAGATTGGGATAGCGGCTGACCAGCTCGCGGACTTGATTCGCCGGAGCTGCAGCGGGCGACCCCTGCTGGGCCGACTGGCGCGAATTGGCTTCGAAACTCTGAAACATGATGCTCGTCCTCGATACGGGAAACGAGCCGAAAAATATGGATGATGGAGCGCCAGCCTCGAACGGCTCCGCTTCACACTCCGTTTCTCCCTAGGCCGGGTCCGGCTCGTGGGAAGAGTCCCGGCCAGGGGCGCCCAGTCGTGGGGTGCTGCTGCCCGGATGCAAAAGAGTGGCGGTGATCATGACCCCCATATGGGGGCGGGCGGCGAAACTTCAAACGATGCCGGGGCTGACGGTCAGCGCGCTTCGGCGCTTGGGTGATAGCGCCTGACGCGGTGCAAAACGTTCTTGTCGGTGTGGTGCATCTCCTCACCCGTGGCCGCGAGCTTCAGCAGCAGATCGGAGGTGTAAGCGAGCGTGCCGTCGTCATTGACCGTGAACTTGCTCTTGAAGTCACGGATTTCCGCGCGCTCGAGCAGATATTTGTTCTGCAGCACCCCATAGTGGGCCTGGCCTGGCTTCGCGTCGAATGTCAGGACCTTGTCGTCCGGCTTGGCGCTGCTGCCGGCGAGGATGGCGATGCCACGCCCGAACACCACGGTCCGCATGACCTCGCCATGGGCCTTGTCCCACAGCAGGAAGCCGACCTCGTCATGAAAAGGATCCATCGCCTCCTCGCCATGGCGCCACGCGGTCATGCCGTAATGGAGGCCCCACAGAACCTGCTGGCCGTTTTCCTGGACCGGGATGGGCTTGAACCACGCTTTCTCGAAATAGGCGGTCTCGGTCGTCCAGTCGTCCTTGTTGTGATAGGATCGATCAACCCCTGCATCGCCCTCCCATTCGCCGACGAAAGGCGTCAGCGGTCCGAGCTTTCGCGAATAGGGAATGTTGTTCGGCATCCTTGCAGGGTCCTCTTTCTGGTGTCCCGGGGCGAGCGACACGGCTCCGGCGGCGTTGGCTAATGTCATGTCCATCTATGTTATCCTTGGAAGCGTCGAGAACTGGTGGAAGGGCGGAGGGCTCGACAGCGTCCATTCGAGCGTCGTCGCCCCTTCGCCCCACGGATTGGCCGGAGCTTTCCTGCCCGCGGCAAGCGACCAGAACAGATTAACGAAGAAGATCGCGACGCCCGCGATGGTGATCATGTAGCCGACCGTGGCGAGATGATTCCAATGCGCGAATGCCGGCGTGTAGTCCGGGATGCGCCGAGGCATCCCGTCGAGGCCGAGGAAATGCATCGGGAAGAAGATCACGTTCACGCCAATGAACATGATGAAGAAGTGGAGCTTGCCGAGCGCCTCGTTGTACATGCGGCCGCTCATCTTCGGGAACCAGTCGTAGAAACCCGCGAAGATCGCGAAAACCGCGCCGAGGCTGAGCACGTAATGGAAGTGCGCGACGACGTAGTAGGTGTCCTGCATGTAGGTGTCGACGCCGCCGTTCGCGAGAGCGACGCCCGTGACTCCGCCGATTGTGAACAGGAACACGAAGCCGATCGCGAACAGCATCGGGGTCTCGAAGGTGATCGAGCCGCCCCACATCGTCGCTATCCACGAGAACACTTTGACACCGGTGGGAACCGCGATGATCATGCTCGCCGCGGTGAAATACATGCGCTCGTCGACGCTCATGCCCGTCGTGAACATGTGGTGCGCCCAGACGACGAAGCCGATCAGCGCGATCGCGACCATCGCATAAACCATGCCGAGGTAACCGAAGACCGGCTTGCGGCTGAACGTGGAAACGACGTGGCTAACGATCCCGAAGCCCGGAATGATCATGATGTACACTTCGGGGTGGCCGAAGAACCAGAACAGGTGCTGGTAGAGGACGACGTTGCCGCCGCCCGCCGCGTCGAAAAAGGCCGTTCCGAAATTGCGGTCGGTGAGCAGCATTGTGATCGCGCCGGCGAGAACCGGCAGCGAGAAGAGCAACATGAATGCCGTAACCAGCACGGACCACACGAACAGCGGCATCTTGTGCATGCTCATGCCCGGGGCGCGCATGTTGAAGATGGTCGTGATGAAGTTGATCGCGCCGAGTATCGAGCTGATGCCCGCCAGGTGAATTGAGAAAATCACCATGTCGACGGCAGGACCCGCCGACCCGGACGTCGATAGCGGTGCGTAAAGCGTCCAGCCGGTTCCGGCGCCGAGCCCCGAGCCGCCCGAGACGAATGTCGAGCCCAGGAGCAACAGAAATGCCGGGACGAGAAGCCAGAAGCTGATGTTGTTCATGCGCGGGAAGGCCATGTCAGGCGCGCCGATCATCAGCGGCACGAACCAGTTGCCGAATCCGCCCATCATCGCCGGCATCAGCGTGAAGAAGATCATGATCAGCGCGTGCGCGGTGACCAGCACGTTCCAGTGATGGGTCCATTCGTCAAAGTTGGCGGTTCCCGCGCCGATCGGCCAGGCATGGTTCAGGACCTGGATGCCCGGCTCCATCAGCTCCCAGCGCATGACGCCGGAAATCGCGCCGCCAATGACGCCGGCGATGATCGAGAAGATAAGGTAGAGCGTGCCGATGTCTTTGTGGTTCGTCGACATGAACCAGCGGACGAAGAAGCCGAGCTTGTGCGCGTCGGCCAGCGGTTGCTCAATTGGGTTCGCCGAATAGGCGAGCTGCGTCGCAGACGAACTGCTCACCATCGTTGACCCGGATCAAAGAGGGGCACCAGTTGCTCCAGTCAAACCTGCAAGAATTCCCGGACAGGATTAGTTTTCGTGACGAATCCTGCTGGCGTGCTCGTTCGACGCGCCAATCGGGAACAAGTCGGAAATCGGCCTGTGGACCGGAACCGTCCGCTGCTCCGTTCCCAACAGGGTAAAGCCACGTTCGGCGCGGGGCGTCGGCTGTACGGCCGCCAGAAGGAGTCGCCCGAATTTCTTGAGCTGGAGCGCGGTCCACGCAAGCGCGAGCGACCACCTCCGGCCAAAATCCATGCGACCCTGATCCGCGGGATCGCCGTCATAAACGCGGCTTCCGTGATAGTTCGTTTCCTTGAGGAATGACATTTCCGACCTCCTTTCTCCGGAGCTCGGCAAATGGGCTGCTCCGCGAGCAGTCTTGAATATGGTAGGCCGCGGTTATACAAGCAAATGAATAGAATTTGCCTTTTATACAAATAAAGTTGCACTGAAAAATTGGACATCAACGCCGCCCGGACTTTCCTTGAAATCGTCAAGACGGGCAGCTTCGTCCGCGCGGCGGGCAATCTGAACATCACCCAGACAGCCGTCAGCGCGCGAATCCGGGTTCTCGAGGATCAGCTCGACCGCCCATTGTTCATCCGCAACAAAGCGGGCGCCCGGCTGACCGCCGGCGGCGAACAGTTCCTCAAATATGCGACGACCCTGGTCCAGGTGTGGGAACGCGCTCATCACGAAGTGGCGATGCCCGCGGGCCGCGAAAACGTCCTCGCCATGGGGGCCGAGTATCGACTGTGGAATCCACTCATCCGGGACTGGCTCATCTGGATGAGAAACGAATGCGCGGATGTTGCGATACGCGCTCACATCGGCCTTGCGGACGAGCTCGTCGAGCAGGTGCAGGACGGGGTCGTCGATCTTGCGGTCGTTTACGCCCCGCCGCAGCGGGCCGGCGTCATCTCGGAGCTGCTGCTCGACGAGAAACTGGTGGCGGTCTCGACAGACAGCGACCGTCGCGAACTCATCGGCGAGGATTACATTTATGTAGATTGGGGACGGCAGTTCGGAACCAACCATCACGCCGTCTTTCCCGATGCGCCGAGCCCTGTACTGACCGTCGATCACGGTCCGCTGGCAATCGAATATCTGCTCGCCGTCGGCGGCGCGGCCTATTTGCGGATGGGCGCCGTCAGGCCCTATCTCGAGCACGGTCGGATGCACCTCGTCAGCGGAACGCCGAGCTTTTCCTATTCCGTGCACGCCGTCTACTCCGCCAAGGCCGACGAGCAGCTGATGGATCGTTGTCGCGAGGGACTGCGAGTGGTCGCGCGCGATCCGCTGAAAGGCTGAGCGCGGCGACGGCCTCCGCTGGCATGTTTTCGCGATCTTCCGGAATTGCCGCGGAACATGCTTGCCTTGAACATTGCCTTCTTGCGATCCATATCGGCAGTATGATCGAGCGCTCCCAGCTCCGGCGTTCAGAAGTCCATCCGGGCAGCAGCACGGGACGTCATTAGGCCCGCGCCAGGCCCTTCATTCGGCCTGTCGTCGGGCATTGAGATCGCCGCGATACGACTCATCGCGGACCTCCCCACAAACTTTTGAAGACCGCGGCGATGCGGTCAGCGCGCCGTTCCGCGCGTTGGAGTTCGTCATGCGCAGAAATCACCTTCCACCATTGCCTAGCGCCGAGCCGCGGCCGCTCGAGGAGCGAGCGTCCGATGTCCTCGCCGACTGGTGGAGGCAAATCGACCGATGGGTGAACGAAGGCGGCGCCGATGGAGGAATCAGGCGCCCCACGCAGCGGAGACCCGGGAGGCAGGAGCCGTGACGGACAAGAACCTCAAGCTCACGACCCTCGAAACGGTGCGGACGCTGGAACGACGCCGGATCGAGGCCACGGGCGCAAATGACGTCGCATCACTCGCGCCGCTGCTCGATGACAGCCTCATCTACATGAACAGCGGCGGCGACGTTTTTGACAAGCAGCAGTATTTGCATGCGCTCGAAACCCGCCGCCTCGCGTACGACAAGGATTTCGACGTTCGCGAAACGCAATCCC
>DASTAU010000015.1:0-4502 GCA_035712425.1 Sphingomicrobium sp. | reverse complement strand
CGCGACGGCGGGATGATCGGCGTCACCTTGATGTCGTCGGACATGGGCAAGCTCTACGCCGCCCTGTCGCAGGCGATCGAAAAGCGCCGCTAGCTGTTCGCCTGCTGCGTCTGCGGCGGATTGTATAAGTCCAAATCGTCCGGCGTGATCCAGCCGAACGTCCAGTTCGCATAATAGATGGCGAACAGGACCGCGGCGAGAACCGCCGCCCGAACGAAGTGACGCTTCACATCGAAGCGATGCGGGGCGCTCTGGGCCTGCCCCGGAACATAGTCGCCGCCTACCTCCTCGGTAGTCCTCACGCCGAACGGAAGCAGGATGAACGCGCTCCCCGCGAAGAACAGGAAATAGATGGCGATGATCGAGGTGAGCTTCATGCGGCGACTTGGAGAAGCATGACCTCCACCAGCGGCTTCTTGCCGGTCCACAATGTCGCACAGCGTCTTACCGCTAGTCGGACAGCCTCCCTCACCTGCTCTTCATCGCCTCCCGCGCTGTAAGCGCGCTTCGCGGCGTCGGTGGCGTCGGCAATGAAATCCTCGCGGTCTTCCTCGACCGGTACGCCGAACGGGCGAATCATCGGAGTCCCTGCCAGCTCACCATCTTCGCCGACGGGAACCGCGACGGTGATCAGGCCGCCATAACCGATCCGGCGGCGCTCGTTCACCGTCAGTCCGTCGGCGGGCAGGATCACATCACCGTCAAGCACCAGCCTGCCAACGCGAACCTCGTCGATCTTCTTGGGCTCGCCGGGCGCCAGACGGATCACATCGCCGTTCTTCTGGACGACCGCGTGCTTCATGCCGTGGTGCAGCGCGACGCGGGCATGCTCGGCGAGATGCCGGGCCTCACCATGCACCGGCACGACAATTTCGGGTCGAACCCATTTGTACATCTGGATAAGCTCGGGCCGCCCGGGATGGCCGGAGACGTGAACGTGCGCCTGGCGCTCGGTGACGATCTTCACGCCGAGATCGGACAGCTGGTTCATGATCCTGCCGATCGCGATCTCGTTCCCCGGAATGATCCGCGACGAGAAGATCACGGCGTCGTTCTCACCGAGCTTCAGATCATGCGTTCCGCTCGCAATCCTGCCGAGGGCGGCCCGGGGTTCGCCCTGCCCTCCCGTAGCGATGATCAGCACATCCTTCTTGGGCAGCCGCATTGCTTCGTCGAAGCTGATCGGCGGTGGGAAATCCTGGAGGTAGCCTGTCGCCTGCGCGACGCGGAGGATTCGCTCGAGCGAGCGGCCAGCGATGCACACCTGCCGTCCGGCCTCGCGCGCGACGCGGCCGATCGTCTGCAGCCGGGCTGCGTTCGAGGCGAAGGTCGTGACGAGAACGCGTCCGCTTGCCTTCATGACCTGCGCGAGGAGCCCTTCGTGGACACTCTCTTCGGAGCCTGACGGCTGCTCCTGGAACACATTGGTCGAATCGCACACCAGCGCGAGCACACCCCGATCGCCGATCTCGGTCAGGATATCCGTATCAGGCGCAGCGGCGATGACCGGCGTCTCGTCGATCTTCCAGTCGCCGGTGTGGAAGATGTTTCCGAATGGGGTCTCGATAAGCAGGCCGTTGCCCTCGGGAATGGAATGCGACAGCGCAACGAAGCTTACGCGGAACGGACCCAGCTCGACCGTTCCTCCTCGCTCGACCACGTTGAGCTGCACCTGACCGGTGAGGCCCTCTTCCTCAAGCTTTCCGGCAATGAGACCGGCGGTGAAGGGAGTGGCGAACAGGGGCGCCTTCAGCTCATCCGCCAGATAGGGAAGCGCGCCAATATGGTCCTCGTGGCCGTGGGTCAGGATGATCCCGGCGAGCCGTTCCTGCTGCTCCTCGATGAATTCGAGGTCGGGAAGGATCAGCTCGATTCCCGGATAATCCGGCCCCGCGAAATTGAGGCCGAGGTCGACCATGATCCACTGGCCGCGGCAGCCGTAGAGATTGACGTTCATGCCGATCTCGCCCGAGCCGCCAAGCGCGACGAACAATAGCTCTTCGCCGGGGATCATTTCTGGCCGTGCACCGCCATATCGTACAGCAAACTCAACCCCTGAATGGTGAGGTCGGGCTCAATCGCGTCGAACACGTCCGTATGCTTGTCGAACAGGCTGGCGAGGCCGCCGGTGGCGATCACCGTGGCGGGTTTGCCAAGCTCTCGCTTCATCCGCTCGGCCAATCCTTCGAGCATTGCGACGTAGCCCCAATAGATGCCGATCAGCATCTGGCTCTGCGTGGTTCGGCCGACCACGGACAAATTGTCCTTCGGCGCTTCGATCGCGATTCTTGGCAGCTTGGCGGCCGCGCTCACGAGCGCATCGAGGGAAAGGTTGATGCCGGGGGCGATGATCCCGCCTTTGTAGGCGCCGCTCTCGTCCACGACGTCGAATGTGGTCGCCGTACCAAAGTCGATAATGATGAGGTCGCCCGGATATTTCGAATGGGCGGCGATGACGTTCAGCGCGCGATCGGCGCCGACATTCTCCGGCTCGTCCACGTCCAGCGCGATCGGCCACTCGGCCTTACCTTTGCCGGCGATCAGCGGCTCGGCATGGAAATATTTCGTCGCGAGCACCTCAAGATTGTGAAGCGCGCGCGGGACCACGGTTCCGATGATCACGGCTTCGACCGCATCCTTCGGGAAGCCTTCGAGCTCCAGCAGCTGATGAAGCCACACAGCATATTGATCCGCGGTTCGCCGCGGATCGGTCGCGATCCGCCAGCGCGCCTTTATCTCACCGCCGTCGACCAGGGCGAAGACAATGTTTGTATTTCCGGCATCGACCGCAAGCAGCATGGCCGCGCCCTAGCTTTCCCGCTTGTTGTTCACAACTCGACGTCGCCGGCGCGAACAATCTCGACCGCCCCGCTGTCGAGGCGAAGCCGGAGCGCTCCGTCGGGTTCGAGACCGTCGAACAGGCCGGTCACCGTGTCATCGATGCTAGCATGGACGGTGAGCCGAGTGCCGACGGGATGCGCGCGCGCCAACCATGCCCGGGCCAGCATTTGCGGTTCAATCTCCCGCCACAGTTTCAGCAATCGTTCGAAGCTGCCCGCGAGCAGTGGCGCGAAGGCTTGTGGCGTCAGTTCGCTTGCCAACGAAGCGCCATGACGGTCGGCGAGCTCGGGAGCTGCCGCAAGGTTGAGCCCGAACCCAACGACGACACGATCGCCATTTCGCTCCAGCAGGATACCTGCGACTTTTTCCCCGAGCAGGAGAAGGTCGTTAGGCCACTTGAGCATCACCGCCTGCGAGGGCACCGCAAGATCAATCGCCTCGGCCAACGCCAGCCCGGCGGCGAGCGACAGGCTTTGGGCTGGCGGATCGGTGGGCCGAAGCCGGACGAGCGTGCTTCCATAGAAATTGCCGGAAGCGGAAACCCACGTCCGGCCCTGACGTCCCTTCCCGGCATGCTGATCAAGCGCCACCAGCCACTCGCCCTCGACCGCTTGCAGATCGGCAATCAAATCGGCGTTGGTCGATCCGGTCCGGTCGACGATTCGGATACGGCTCAGAAGAGGCTTCCCGCCGCGCGGTCGGCGAGGGAGCCGAGCGGGCCGATCAGAAGATAGCCGACCGGCGAAACGGCGATGGCGGCGGCGAATACGAGCACGCCCTGCATCGGCTCTCGCACCCGCGAATAAGGCTCGGCCGGCGCATCCATGTACATCACCTTGACGATCTTGAGATAATAATAGGCCCCGATCACCGCGCCGACGATGCCCGCCACGGCAAGTGTGACGTAGCCGGCGGACACGGCCGCGTTGAAGACCAGCAGCTTTGGCCAGAAGCCGAACAGCGGCGGCACACCCGCCAGGCTGAACATGAAGGTAGCGAACGCCGCTGCAAAGGCGGGCCGCGACTGGGATAGGCCGGAGAGGCTGGCGATGGTCTCGATCGGCTCCCCGGCGCCATCGCGCATCCACAACACGCAAAGGAAGGCGCCCACGGTCATGACCACGTAAACCGTCATGTAGAAGAGGACCGATGATGCTCCGGCCGCGTCGCCCGCGGCGAGGCCGATGAGGGCGAAACCGACGTTGTTGATCGACGAATAGGCAAGCAGCCGCTTGATGTTGGTCTGTCCGTACGCGGCGATCGCCCCGAGAAAGATCGAGAGAAGCGCGGCAACGATGACGATCTGACGCCACGCGTCGGTCGCGGGACCGAGCGCTTCGATGCAGACTCGCACGGACAGCAGCACGCCAGCGACCTTGGGCGCCGATGCGAAGAAGGTCGTGACCGGCGTCGGAGCTCCCTCGTAAACGTCCGGGGTCCACATGTGGAACGGAACCGCGCTGATCTTGAAGGCGAGCCCGGCAAGCAGAAATACGAGCCCGAACAACAGACCGAGCGATGGAGCGCCGCGACCGAACGCCGCGGCGACACCGGCGAATGTCGTCGTTCCGGTGAATCCGTACAGCAACGAGATGCCGTAGAGCAGGATTCCGCTCGCGAGCGCTCCGAGGACGAAATATTTGAGGCCCGCCTCGGCCGAG
>DASTAU010000014.1:0-9349 GCA_035712425.1 Sphingomicrobium sp. | reverse complement strand
CCCGGCGAGGAAGGCCGCCCCAAGCGCGGTCGTCTCGAGGTTCCGCGGCCGCTCGATTGGCAATTGCAGAATGTCCGCGAGAAACTGGCAGAGCCAGGCATTCGCCGCCATTCCGCCATCGATGCGCAGCGCCTCCGGTTTCGCGGCGCCGGCCGCGACCATCGCATTGAAGAGATCGAGCGTCTGATAAGCCACGGCCTCGAGTGCGGCACGTGCAAGATGAGCGCCCGTCACTCCAAGCGTCAAACCAAAGATCGAACCGCGCGCTTCCGCATCCCAGTAAGGAGCGCCGAGACCCGCGAAGGCAGGCACCACGTATACCCCGTGATTGTCCGGAACGCGCGTCGCCATGCTGTCGGTCTCGGTCGCGCTGGCAATGACTCCGAGACCGTCGCGCAGCCATTTGATCGCAGCGCCGGCAACAAAGATCGATCCTTCGAGGGCATAAGTCGTCTTGCCGCCGAGCCGGTACGCGGGCGTTGCCAGAAGGCGATGTTCCGACCGCACTGCTTCATCGCCAGTGTTGACCAGCATGAAACAGCCGGTGCCATAGGTCGACTTGGTCATCCCCGGCGCGAAGCAGGCTTGGCCGAACAACGCAGCCTGCTGGTCGCCGGCCATTCCGCCGATCGGCAGCTGGCGCTCGAAAAGGCCGGGCGAAGTCGTGCCGAAGATGCGGCTATTGTCGTGCACTTCAGGAAGCAGCGCCGGCGGAACACGGAAAAGCCGGCACAATTCTTCGTCCCATTGGCCCGCGCGAATGTCGAACAGCGACGTCCGCGCCGCATTGGTGACGTCGGTCGCGTGGACTTGGCCTCCAGTCAGGCGCCACAGCAGGAAGCAGTCGATCGTTCCGCACGCAAGCTCGCCCCGCTCTGCGCGGGGCCGGGCGCCGGATACATTGTCGAGCATCCAGGCGATCTTCGTGGCGGAGAAATAGGGATCGAGCAGAAGCCCTGTCTTCTCGCGCACCAGTTCTTCCGCGCTGCTTTCGCGAAGCCGCGCGCATTCGTCCGCGGTACGCCGGTCCTGCCAGACGATCGCGCGATGAATGGGCGCCTCGGTCGCCCGGTCCCAAATCACCACGGTCTCCCGTTGATTGGTGATCCCGATCCCGGCGACCCGGTCCGCTTCGATTGCCGACAGCGCTTCGCGAACGACGGCCAGAGTGTCGCTCCAGATCTGTTCCGGGTCATGCTCGACCAGACCTGGCGCTGGATAATGTTGCTCAAGCTCGCGCTGGGCGACGCTGACCGGCCGTGCATGGGAGTCGAACAGGATGGCGCGTGTCGAGGTCGTGCCCTGATCGATCGCGAGGATATGATCCGCCCGCCCCACGACCGCGAGCATAGGATCGAGCCTTGCGGTTCAAAAGGGGTTCTCAGCGCAGTTGCGCAACCCTAAGTCGCCGCAACCATGCAGTTCCAGGTAGCGCCGCGTCACCAAGGCGACGGTTTTCGCATCGATGTTGGCGGTGACGACCACTCCGAAAGCTATGTCGTGCCGACCGCCACGCAGCAGGACTTCACCGCTTTCTTCGGCCAGCTCGCCGAGGATTTCGGGACGCGCATGCCGCACGCCTACACGAGAGCGAAGGAGCGGCCCTCGGCACCATTCCCGTGGCGGCCGTTGCTGACCGAGAACGTCCATGATCACATCCTCGTCGGCTATGGCGACCCTGCGGTGCTGAAGACCGACGATGGCTGGTGGCTGATCGCCACGTCGAACGATGCGCCGGACGCATTTCCCATCCTCCATTCGAGCGACCTCCAGCAATGGGAGCCGAAGGGCTTCATCTTTCCGGCGGGGCATGAGCCTTCATGGACTGCGACGGGGCCGAACACCGCCGACTTCTGGGCCCCCGAAATGGCCAAAGTCGGCGCCGAATTTTGGACCGTGTTTACGGCGCGGCAGCGGTCCAACGCGCTTGCGATCGGCCTCGCGCGTGCGCCATCGCCGCTCGGCCCGTGGATCGACAATGGCGAGCCGCTGATCAAGGGGAAGCCGATCAACACGACGGGCCTCGGCTTCGATGCCTCGCAGCCGCTGATGAGCGGGGGCGTGATCGACTCCCACCTGTTCCTGGATCCCGCCGGCGTAGGCTATTTGTTCTGGAAGGACGATACCAACAGCATCTGGCCGAGGCCGCTGGCGATGCTCCTTCGCCAGCATCCCGAGCTGATTGACGAGCTGTTCAGCGCTGAGGCGGACCGGCGGAGCGCGGCATTCGCGGCGGCGATCGTCGATTGGGCGAACGTCCAGCGCCCGATGACGCGCTTCTTCGTCATGCAGCCGCTGATCGAAGCGGCCCTCGACAGCTGGAATCAGGTGCGCCGCGTGCTTGCCGACTTCGGCCTCTCCGCAACCACGATTCTGGAAGCCATGACGACGCCGGTGCGGGCGCAGCGCATTGCAGCCGACGGCCGCTCGCTGATCGGCGAGGACACGATCGTCCTCAAGAACGACCAGGATTGGGAAGGCCATCTGATCGAAGGCCCATTCGTCACCTATCAAGATGGCCGGTACTGGCTGTTCTACGCAGGCAACGACTTCTCAACGCCTTCCTACGGTATCGGCGTCGCGGTGGCCGACCATCCACTCGGTCCCTACACCAAGCAGCAGGAGCCGCTTTTGCGATCCACACGCGAGTGGGTCGCGCCCGGGCATGCCTCGGTAGCGCCAGGCATCGACGGCCAGCCTCAGCTATTCTTCCACGCATTCCACCCGGGCACAGGCGGCTACAATGCCTTCCGGGCACTGCTAACCGTCGGGCTGAAGTTCACACGGGAGCGTGTCGAGATCGTCGAGCTTCGGGCTTAATGGTCGCGGCGGACGTCGCCGCCGCCGGCAACCGCCATCGAGACCTGCGGGTCACCGGCGTAGCGAATGTCGCCGCCGCCATGCACCGCCGCCGACAATGTCGCGCGAGGCCGGACGAGAATCCTGCCGCCGCCATCCACGGCCGCCGAAACGTCCGTCGCCAGGATCGAGCGGACGTCGATCATGCCTCCACCCTGGATTGCGGCGGCCAGCTTGTTCTGGGGCTCGAAGCCTGGAGAGGCGACGATCGAACCGCCGCCGGCAATTGCGACGTCCGGCGCGCGCGGGCTCTCGATTCTGATCTGCAGGTTGTAGTGCTGTGGGCACTCCTCATTGCAGGCATCGATGCGCAGCTGGCCGTCGCGGCGGAGATAGACGTGGGTGAAGCGGCTGCTGCCGTTGAGAATGGTCACGCGCTGGATAGGTCCCGGGACCAGGGTGACTTCTCCGCCGCCGCGCAGCTCGACAGCGCGGAAGGGTTGGACCGGAACGACTTCGGTTGCGACCGCTGGTGCCGAGATGGCCAGGGCAAGTGCGAAAAGCGGCGGGGTCGAGCGCATTTCCATATCCTCCAATGAGTACGCTACATCTGTAGCGCTACATTTGCAGCGTGTCCAGCCCGTTGCGACGCGCCTTCAAAAAGGCCAGTTGGGCGGAATGATCACGATCATCGGAAGCTTCGTCAGCCCTTATGTGCGCAAGGTCCTCGCATGCATGAATCTCAAGGGCCTCGAATACCAGGTCGATCCGATCACCCCATTTTTCGGCAACGACGAATTCCAGCGCCTAAGTCCGTTGCGCCGCATTCCGGTCCTGATCGATGGCGATTTTCACGCGAGCGATTCTTCGGTCATATGCGCCTATCTCGACGAGGCTTATCCCGGCCATCCGTTGCTGCCAGCCGATCCCAAAGACCGTGCCCGCGCTCGCTGGTTCGAGGAATTCGCCGACACGCGCCTCGGCGACCTCTTTATCTGGAGCCTGTTCTACCAGCGGGTGGTCCGGCCGGCGGTGTGGGGTGAAACGTGCGATGAGGAGCGCGTCGAGAAGACGCTCAACGAGGATATCCCCGCCGCGCTCGATTATCTCGAGCGCGAGCTCCCGGGCGATGGATTCCTGTTCGGCGACATCGGGCTGGCGGACATCGCGATCGCGAGCTTCTTCCGGAATGGCGCCTATGCGGACTTCGAGATCGACCGCAGCCGCTGGCCGCGTACCGCCGGCTTCGTCGAGCGCACGCTCGGCCATCCCTGTTTTGCCGATCTGCTGAGGTTCGAGGACGTGCAGCGAAGCGCCCAGATCAAGGGCCGGCGACAGGCCCTGCTCGACGCAGGAGCGCCGCTCACGAGCGAGACCCTGGGGCTGCGCGAACCACGCCGCGGGATGATGCGTCTCTAGTGCTGGTGCCCTGAGATCCAATGCTCGAGGCGGGTGCGAAGCGACCGCTTCGAGGGAATGAACCCGAGCTCCGGTTGAGGCATCTCGTCGACCGGTTCGTAAATCGTCAGGTTCGACGGCAGTTTCGGGCGCAGCGTCTCCCGCCCGCGCAGCAAGTCTTCAGCCATCGCGAGCGATCGATGGACGTCCTCGGCGGTGAACGGCTTCATCAGGCAGCCGAGCGCCAGGTCGGGCATCGGGAAGCGCGGGGCCTTTCCGCTGACGAACAGGCACGGGACGCCAAGATCGTTGAGCCTCACCGCCACTGAGAAACCGGTCGTCCCGTGTGCCAGGTGAAGGTCCAGAAGAACCAGGTCGGGATCATGGTCCTCGGCAGCCACGATGGCCGTATCCGCATCGTCCGCAATCCCAACGACGCGATACCGCGGATTGTCCTCCACCAGATATTTGAGCGTGATTGCCAGCTGTGAATCGTCCTCGACGATCAATATCCTAAGCACTAGCGAGCCCTCCCCGAAGCTACGGAAAATCCAGCAGGAATTCCGCGATCTGGATGCTGCGCTCATGTGATTCGCGTGCGAATCCCCCGTGAACGGAGTTTACGCCCAGTCGATTCGCTCCCGCGCCGAAACGAAGAAGGCGCCCCGAACTCGCGTTCGAAGCGCCTTCCCGACCCTCTCCGTTAACTCGATCAGGAGCGATAAAAGATGTGCGCCCCGATCTGCTGGACTTCCGTCAGATTGTTCCGCCACGACGGCGCGACATAATCTGCGTGGTACCAAAGGACCCCGGGGCCAACGCTTGGCACCACGTTGGCAGCGGCGAGCTCGGCGATGGCCTCGGCCTTCCGCCACGCGTCGCAGTTGGTGTCGGCGTATGGAAACTCGCCGTGACGAACGAACGAGAATTGCGCCGGCTGCTTCACCACCGCGCACCAGCTGGTCGGATATTTGCCCGACGCGGCGCGGTTCATGACGACACGGGCGACGGCAAGCTGGCCCTCTACCGATTCACCGCGCGCCTCGAAATAGACCGCGGTCGCGAGACAATTGGTTTCCTGGTCCAGCGGTGCGTTCGTCGCATATTTGTCCACGAGCGCGTAGAGCGGCCAGCCGCCGCGATAGAGCCAGGCGGCTTCCCTCGCGATCGACGGTGTCAGCGACAGCGTCACCGACTGCGCCGGCTGCTGCTGGAACACCGCCCCCGCGGCGTTCGCAACTGCGGTGGTCGCGGCGACCACCGGACGGGCGACCGTCGAAGCGACGGCGCCGAGCGGCCTCGCCGCGGCGTTGACGTCCAGCGCCTTGACCGCTGAGCTCAGATTATAATTGATGGGCGTAACCTGCGCTGCGGTCGCGCTCGAACCCATGCCGAGCGCAGAAATAGCCACGAGCGCAGACGCAATGCGCCCGCCGAACAAATTGATCACTTTTCCTTTTGCCCTTTGGTTGGCGGGCGGCCCGCTGGAGGCGCTAAATGCGCGCTTCAAACATCCAGCGGGAGATCGCCCGTCTTGCCACTCGAGCCCGGCGCCCCTCGCGCACTCGGCTCGTCGCTCCCAATCGCTGATGGCCAGATATGTTATGTTTACCGCGAGTCCAACCACTCGTCGGTGAACCGTTCGCGACTCGGGATGGAATCCGGAACTCTTTCATTTTGTTCAGTTTTCTGGAGTCTTCCACAGCTGTTAAGAACGCTTCATCGCCCGTTTCCCTCGCCTCGACGGCGGTGTAACGACTTCCGTCCCGGCAGGAGACAGTGGCGTGGCATATTGGCTGATGAAATCCGAACCCGAGAGCTACAGCTGGTCGGATCTGGTGCGCGATGGCGGCACGGAGTGGGACGGCGTGCGCAACAATGCCGCTCGGCTTCATCTCAAGGCGATGAAGAAGGGTGACGAGGCTTTCTTTTACCACAGCATGTCGGACAAGGCGGTGGTCGGTATCATGCGCATCGCACGTGAGGCGCAGCCGGATCCAAAGGACAATGAGTGGGTTTCGGTCCGCGTCGAGCCCGTTCGCGAACTCCAACGCCCTGTCACGCTCGCCGAAATCAAGGCCGACCCGCGCCTTTCGAAGATGGAATTGATCCGCCAGTCGCGCCTGTCGGTTGCCCCAGTGCGCGATGAAGAATGGAAGGTGGTGCTGGACCTGGCTCGCTAGGACGTGGCGGCCGCGACCGTGGGTTCGGCGAGCCGGAGCCGCTTGCGGGCGCGTTCGAGCATGGCGCGGAACCGGGGAGCATCGCGGATTGCGTCGAGATCGGGGTCGGTCTGCGCGATCCGAACATGATATTCACTCGCCGCGGCCATCATCGGCTCCAGCATATTTAGCGCACTGTCGGCGTCGAGAAGATGCCCGGCGAGCACGCAGGCGAAATTGTACCGCATCACGAGATTGTCGGGGTCGATGAGAACGGCGCGTTCCATCCATTCCCGCGCGGTTTCTTCCGCTCCGAGCAAGGCGTGGCCGCCGGCCAGGATCCCCAATGCGGCGCCATTGCTCGGATCCTGCTCAACCGCCTTTTCCGCCTCGAAGACCATCATCTCGGCGGCGCGCTTGACGCTCTCACCGTCACCGAGCGCACGATAGCAGCTGGCGAGCATCGCCCAGGCGTGAAAGTCCGACTCCATCAGCTCGACGGCCTTTTCGAAATGGACCTTGGCCTTTTGCGCATCGCGCCGGTTCAGCGCCATGCGCCCCGCTTCCTTGTTCACTTCCCAGGAGTCAGGTCCGAGGCGAACCGCTTCCTCCAGCGCCGCGTCGGCCTGCTCATGCTTGCCCCGATCCTCGAGACGCCGGATCGTTGGAAGATGGGCTTCTGCGATGCTGTGGTCGATCGCGAGCGCGGTGTGGGCTGCAGCGTAGCCATCGTCCACTTCGCAGCAGAAATTGTACCTCAGATTCGACTGCGCGTTGGCAAGCAGCGCCCAGGCCTGCGCATAATAAGGATCGATCTCGACCGCCCGCGCGCAGATGCGCATCACCCGTTCTTCGCGGCGCATGTCCCCGTGGTTCCCGCTGGTCCAATACTGCCGCGCAAGCAGGTACAGCTTGTATGCCTGGACATCGGTCGTTCCGCGACGCTCGAGCGCTTCGCGCTCCGAGGGCATGAGCCTGACCTTGAGCGCCTTGACGATGGCCGAGGAAATCTCGTCCTGAATGGCAAAAATATCTTCGAGGTCACGATCGAAGCGCTCCGCCCAGACATGGTCGCCGCTGATCCCGTCGATGAGCTGCGCGTTGATCCGCACCCGCCCCCCGGCCTTGCGAACGCTCCTTTCGAGAACATGGGTGACGCTCAGCTCCTGCGCGAGCTCGCAGACGTTGACCGACTTTCCCTTGAACGTGAAGGCGGTGTTCCGCGCGACGACACCCAGAGCTGAGATTTTCGACAGGTCTGTCGTGATGTCTTCGCTGATGCCGTCGCTGAAATATTCCTGCTCTGCATCGCCGCTCATGTTCTGGAACGGCAACACACAGACGCCGATGCGGCCCCGGGGCCGCTGACCCTGGCGTTGCTCCTTCACCTTGGGTGCGCCCGCAAGCGACTGAACGCTTTCGACGAGCTTTCGCCAACCCGGCTCATCACTGCCGCCTGTCCAGCCGCTCAGGTTCGCACACTGGATTTGATTGAAGGGAAGTGGCGGAATAATCCCGTCGACTGTAGCCTGAACCAGAGTGCCGGCCGACCTCGCCGTATCCGCTTCGGCGCGGACCCACTGAGATTTTGCTGATTCCGAGGACCAAAGCACGACGACGGCCCCGGCCGACTTCAGATGCTCCTCGATAACATCGGCATAAGCGCGGTGTGCCGGAAGCTGATCATCACGCCAGACATCGTAGCCGGCAGCGGAAAGCGCGGCAGCCACGCGGTCCGCATGCACCTCATCTGCCCTCGCGTAAGATACGAAGACGTCCGACATACTCTCTCGCCCCCGGGCACCCACATACCAAGACTCCCGCGGAGAGTCTCGGAACTAAATGCTTGGTTCGCCGAGCTATTCGGCGGTAGTCGGATCGATCGTCGAGCGGACCTGCGAGATTTTGTTCGCCGGAAAGCCGCCGCGCCGCGCATGCTCCCTGACCATGTCCTCGCTCGGCGCTCGGTAGATGCAGTAGATCTTGTTGTCGGTGACGTAGCTGTGGACCCACTGAATATCCGGCCCCAGCTCTCGAAGGACCGAGCAGGACGTCTGCGAGGCCGACTTCAGATCGCCCACGTCGAGTTGCCCGACGCCCGGCATTTCACGCTCGATGACAAATTGCGGCATTTCGCTTCTCCGTTCCCTGGAGCCGTCCCTTGTCGCATTCAGCGAAAAGGCACGCAATCACCGTTCGTTAGGTGCGCCCAAAGCGATTTTTGTCGATCGCGCACAGCGCCGCTCCTCCCGCCAGCGAAGATAAGTCTGCGGCGGCAGGTTCCTGCTCGCCTCCAGCCACGCAACGACGTCCCAGGTCTGCTGTTCCGACATTGCGCTCCGCCATGACGGCATACCGGTCATCTTGATCCCGTTTCGAGCGATCCAGAACAGCTCCCTCGCGCGAAATTGCCGCGTCACGTCAAGCAGATATGGCGGCTGCGGTTCCATGCCGCTGACCCATTGCTGACGAGCGACGCCAGCGGCTCCGTGGCACGCGACGCAATGCGTCTCATAGGCGCAGAAACCGGCCGCTACCTGCCCGGGAGAGAAGGCCGCCGGCTCTTCTATCCCCCTGGCGTGGCGTTCGACCGATTGGATCATCGTCTCGTGCGTGAGCCATGTCGTGAACTTCGTATGGGGGCTTGTCGCACCAACGTTGAACATGCCGGATTTGACGAACACGAAGCCGCCAAGCGGCACCACAAACACGATGGCGATGGCCGCTCCGATCAGGAGGTGGCGAAGCTTCTTTCGACGCACGGTCCGCTTAACGCCGCAGGAACGATTTCGTTGAGCCAGCGTGATGATCCGCTTCCAAAGCGGAGAGCTCCACAGAGCGATCTTGGAACGGCATTGCGAAACGAATTCGCACGCAACGTGCGGCATTTCCGCCAGCTCCGCGGAATGACGCAGCACGATCTCGCGATCGCAGCCGGGCTGGGCCGAAGCTTCATCAGCCAGCTCGAAAGCGGCCGCTTCAGCGCGACG
>DASTAU010000013.1:0-3173 GCA_035712425.1 Sphingomicrobium sp. | reverse complement strand
GCGTGGATCGCGACGACCGCTGCGATCGCCGCGCTTTTGTCCTTGCTGGTGACGACTTGTCGGTAAGCCACGGACCTTCAACGCCATCTTGGGCAGAGCGTTGCGGCGACGGTCCAAATGACGAGCGCCGGGTCGAAGGGGATTCGCCCGGCGCCCTAACGCGTGATGAGGATATTTAGCGGCTGGACCTGCTCTTGCGTCCGCCGCCGTGACTTGCCTTGCCGCCCTTGCTCGCGATTTCCCGCTGTTTCGCCGGATCCATCGCCGCGAATCCGCGCTTGGATCCTCCGCTCCTCGTCGTTGCCATGTTGAGTCTCCCAAATGCCGGATGGCGGCTTGGAAACGCCGGTTGTTTCCTACGGTTCACAATGCTGATGGAAGTTAACGAACTGCCGTTGAGCGCCCTAATTTAGGTTAGGGAACGGCCGTAGAAAATTGGCTCAAACTGCTGTTGTAATACGAAACTTGAGCGAGTCCGGAACTCGCGACAACCTCCGAGATTTGTGCGTGCTGGAAGGATCTTCTCAGCTCCGTGGGAGGCTCCGATAACGAACACGGGGGCGTATGCGGCGAGTAGGTACCGCAGTCACGGTTATCGGCGTTCTCGCCGCCGCGAGCGCGCTCATTTCCTGCAACAAGAATCCGGCCGCGAAATCTACCGGGCCGTTGATTTACGCGAAGATCGAGGGCGGCCCGCATGCGCTTCCGCCCGCCGCGGCCGCTCCGGCCGACGACGGGAACTGGACGATGCCGGGGAAGAATTACGCGTCGACACGCTTCTCGGCGCTGAGCCAGATCACCCCGGCGAACATCGGCAAGCTCGCGCTCGCCTTCACCTTCTCGACCGGAACCACGAAGGGCTTCGAAGCGCCGCCTTTGGTCGTGAACGGCACGATGTACATCATCACCCCGTTCCCGAATTATCTCTACGCGCTTGACCTGACGAAACCAGGCGCTCCGGCGAAATGGACGTTCAAGCCAAAGCCCGCGGCGGCCGCGCAGGGCGTCGCCTGCTGCGACGTCGTCAACCGCGGCGCCGTCTACGACGACGGCAAAATCTTCTTCAACACGCTCGATGGCCAGACCTTCGCCGTCGACGCGAACAGCGGCCAGATGGTCTGGCGGACGCAGCTCGGCGACATCCAGAAGGGCGAGACAATCACCATGGCCCCGCTCGTCGCCGACGGCAAAGTGCTGGTCGGCAATTCCGGCGGCGAGATGGGTGTTCGCGGCTGGGTCGCGGCACTCGACGAAGGCAGCGGAAAGATCGCGTGGAAGGCCTATGCGACCGGCCCCGACAAGGAGGTGCTGATCGGTCCCCGTTTCCATCCCTTCTACGCCAGCGATCGCGGCCATGACCTCGGGGTGAAAAGCTGGCCGCCCGATGCATGGAAGATCGGCGGAGCTAATACCTGGGGCTGGCTGAGCTATGATCCGGAGACGCACCAGGTCTTCTACGGTACCGGCAACCCCGGTCCGTGGAATCCGGACCAGCGCCCCGGCGACAATAAATGGTCGACCGGCATTTTCGCCCGCGACATCAGCACCGGCGAGGCGCTCTGGTACTACCAGGCGAGCCCGCACGACCTGTTTGATCACGACAATGTGAATGAGCTGATCCTCGCGGACATCCCTTGGGGCAACGGCCGCCGCCCGGTGATCTTCCACCCGGGGCGCAACGGCTATTTTTATGTGTTCGACAGGCGCACCGGTCAGGTGCTGAGCGCGACTCCTTACGGCTACATCAATTCCTCGAAAGGCGTCGACCTCAAGAGCGGACGGCTGATTCCGGTCGCGGAAAAGGCGCCCAAATCAGGCCGGGTCACCCGCGACATCTGCCCGGCGTCGCCTGGAGCCAAGGACTGGAACCCCTCGGCGTTCAGCCCGATCACAGGCCTCGTCTACATCCCGCACCTCAACCTCTGCCAGGACGAGGGCAACATGCAGGCGAACTACATCTCCGGAACGCCCTATGTCGGGGCGGACGTGAAGATGTACGCCGGACCCGGCGGCAATCGCGGAGTCTTCACCGCCTGGGATCCGATCAATCATCGCAAGGTGTGGGAGATTAAGGAGGATTTGCCGCTGTGGAGTCCCGCGCTGGCGACGGGCGGCAACCTCATCTTCTACGGAACGATGGACGGCTGGTTCAAAGCCGTCGATGCCCGCAACGGCAAGCTGCTGTGGCAATTCAAGGCCGGAAGCGGGATCATCGGCCAGCCGATCAGCTATCGGGGCCCCGACGGACGGCAGTACATCGCCGTGATCTGTGGGGTCGGCGGCTGGGCCGGGGCGATCGTCTCGGGCCAGATGGACCCGCGCGATCCGACCGGCGCGCTCGGTTTCGCGAACGCCGTCAAAGACCTGCCGATGAAAACCACCGCGGGAGGCATGCTCTATGTCTTCACGCTTCCGAGCTAGCCTTCTCTTTCTCGGCGCGGCGGCGCTGACTCTCGCGGCCTGCGAGCGAGAGGAGCACCACAGCCGCTCAAAGCCAATCGGCGAAACGGTGCCGGCCGGATCGAGCCCCCAGACCATCTATCCGGGTGGAAGCGGGCCGCCTGCTCTCGATGCCCGGGCGAAGCTGTTCAACAATAACGCCAACGCCATTTCGATGGGCCAGACGCTGTATCAGCAGATGAACTGCGTCGGCTGTCACAGCCACGGCGGCGGCGGAATGGGGCCGCCGCTGATGGACGACCAATGGCGCTACGGCGGCCGGATCGACCAGATCGCGACGACCATCGCGGAAGGCCGACCGAACGGAATGCCGGCTTGGCGCGGCAAGCTCACCGAAGACCAGATCTGGGACCTTGCGGCGTACGTGCGGTCGATGTCGGGGCTGCCCAGCAAGGACGCGGTTTCTAGCCGGTCGGAATCGATGAGCGGCCCAACGCCGCAGACGCTCACCGCGAAGCCTCAGCCGACGAACTCGGACGCGGCCCCACAATGACCAGGCGCGCCACGGCAATCCTACCATTGCTGCTCGGCGCCTGCTCGTACCAGCATTACCAAAGCGCTTTCGGGAATGCTGCGGTCGAGGATTCGCAGTTCCTGATCCTGTTCACGATTTTCCTCGTCGTATGTGTCGTCATGTACGTCCTCGTCATGGGCTTCATGCTCCTCGGATTCCTGCGCAGCCGCGGCGCGGCGGAGGCGAATGTCGTCGAGAC
>DASTAU010000012.1:0-12393 GCA_035712425.1 Sphingomicrobium sp. | reverse complement strand
ATCGTGGCCGGCCGCTGGTTCGAGATGCCGGAGCATTTTCGCATCGGATTCGGGTATTCAAGCGACCATTTCAAAGAGGGACTCAACCGGCTCGGCAGTGCGCTCGACGAGCTTCGCTAGCGCACGGCTGTCATTGCCAATGCGATTGCTCCCATTGGCCCGGCATCCTTTCCAAGCTCTGGCCGTCGAACGTAATCCCCGTTCTCCGGCAGTTGAATGAAGCCGTTGAGGCTCTCGACCAGCTTCGAGTGGATGCGCGGGAGCAGGTGCGGCTGCTGCTCCATCACGCCGCCGCCAATTACGATGCGCCGCGGAGCCGCCGCGCAAACGATCACGTGGCAAAGTTGCGCGAGAGTCCAGGCGACCGAATCCCACACCGGGTGATCCGCGGCGAGATCGTCGAGCCGATCTCCAAACCGGGCACGGAGCGCCGGCCCTGCGGCGAGACCCTCGATGCAATCGCCGTGAAACGGACAGGAGCCGGGCCAGTCTTCGCCGGGGAATCGCGCGACCCTGACATGACCCAATTCGCAATGACCAAAGCCACGGGTCGGCTTGCCGTCGACGATCAACCCGACGCCAACCCCGGTTCCGACCGTGACATAGGCAAAGTCGTTAAAACCGCGCCCACTGCCCCAGCGCATCTCGGCCAGCGCCGCACCGTTGACGTCGGTGTCGAAGGCACACGGGACAGCGAGGGCTTTCGACAGACGCTGCCCGACGTCAGTCAGTGCCCAGCCGGGCTTCGGAGTCGAAAGCACATGCCCGAATGTCGGAGACGATCGGTCAACATCGACAGGACCGAAGCTTGCGATGCCGAGCGCATCGAAGCCGCGCTCGGATTGCCATCCATCGAGCGTGCGCTCGATCCGTCCCAGCGTTTCGTCGGGCGACGTTGTGGGGATCAATTCCCGGGCGCGCACATCGTCCGGGCCTCGCGCGAGGATTGCGACGCATTTGGTCCCGCCGAGTTCGACGCCCGCGTAAAGCATGAGCCCGCGGCTAGTGGGCCAAACGGCCGGTCGCAAGCAGTCACCGGTGTCATTTCGCCGTTATCATCTATCTGTTAACGGCCAGCCCATCGTCGCGACCGAGTCTCGACGCGTCAGACGGAACAGTAATCCGCCCGGACATCGATCGATCGAGGCGTCGGCACCGGCCCCGCCGGCCGGACTTTCCTTCGGGAGGGCTGTTCCCCATGCCATTCATCACCACGCCTGACGCCACCGAGATTTTCTACAAGGACTGGGGCCCCAAGGACGCGCAGCCGATCGTCTTCCATCATGGCTGGCCCCTGACCGCCGATGATTGGGACGCGCAGATGATGTTCTTCCGCAACCACGGCTACCGAGTGGTCGCACACGATCGCCGCGGCCACGGCCGCTCGACCCAGACCGACAGCGGCAACGACATGGACACTTATGTCGAGGACGTGAAGCAGCTCGCGCGCGAGCTAGACCTCAGGAATGCCGTCCACATCGGTCATTCGACCGGTGGTGGCGAAGTCGCGCACTATGTTGCTCACGCGGAGCCGGGCAGAGTCGCCAGGGCAGTGCTGATCGGCGCAATTCCACCGATCATGCTGAAGAGCGAGTCCAACCCGGGCGGGCTGCCGATCGAATTGTTCGACCAACTCCGCGCCGGGGTCGCCGAAAATCGCGCCCAATTCTACCACGACTTCGCGAGCGGCCCGTTCTACGGCTTCAACCGGACCGGGGTTCAGCCGCTGCAGGGTGTGATCGACAATTGGGTCCGCCAGGGCCTGATGGGTGGAAGCAAGGCCCAATATGATTGCGTGAAGGCGCTGTCTGAAACCGACTTCACCGAGGACCTTAAGTCGATCGACGTTCCGGTCCTCTTGCTTCACGGCGATGACGACCAGGTGGTGCCCATTGCCGATTCCGCGCTTATCGGGATCAAGCTGCTGAAGCACGGCACCCTGAAGGTCTATCCGGGCTATCCGCACGGCATGGCGACAACCCATGCCGATGAGATCAATCCGGACATCCTGGCGTTTGTCCGGGGCGAGCAGGTCGGTCAGCCATCCATCGAAGCCCCGCCGATTGTAGCGGAGCCGCTGCCGGCCTGATGACCGACGGCCTCGGCCCTACCTATGCCAATCGCGGAGCGCAGATGTTCCTGCGTTTCAGCGACGAGGAATTGGCGCGGCTCTCCCGATTTGGAGAGCCGCGCCGATACCGCGCCGGCGACATGCTCGTCCGGAGGGGCGAGGTCGGGCCCGGGCTGATGATCATCTTGTCGGGTCGGGTCGAGGCCACTCAACCGAACGGCGCAGAGCCGAGCCACATCGTCACTCATGAACGCGGCAATTTCCTGGGTGAGCTCGCGCAGCTCTCGGGTCGTCCCTACCTGGTTGACGAGAAAGCGCTGACCGACGTCGAGGCGATTGCGATCACTCCGGATCGGCTGCGTGCGTTGCTGGTCGCGGAGGCCAATCTCGGCGAGCACTTGATGCGCGCCCTGATCCTCCGCCGCGTGGGCCTGATCGAAAGCGGCGCCGGTCCCGTCGTCATCGGCGACGAGCGCAATCCCGATGTTCTTCGGCTAACCAATTTCCTTCGGCGCAACGGCCATCCCTATCGCAGTCTCGACCCGGCAAACGACAGCTGCGCCCAAACCCTGGTCGAGCGTTTCGAGGTCGCTCCCGAACAGCTTCCGATCGTGCTTTGCCCGGGCGGGCAAATCCTTCGCAATCCCACCGATTTCCAGCTCGGCCGGTGCGTCGGTCTCGTCGGTCCGATCGACGCCGAACGGCTGTACGATCTGGTCGTGATCGGCGCCGGTCCGTCCGGGCTGGCCACTTCGGTATATGCGGGATCGGAGGGCTTATCCGTCCTGACGATCGACTGCCGCTCCTTCGGCGGACAGGCGGGGGCGTCATCACGAATTGAAAACTACCTCGGCTTTCCGACCGGAATCTCCGGCATGGCATTGATGGGCCGGGCCTTCAGCCAGGCACAGAAGTTCGGAGTCGAAATGGCGATCCCCGACGAGGCCGTGAAACTCGAATGTCGCAACAACCCATTTCACCTTCAGCTCGGGACCGGCGAGCAAATCCAGGCGCGCGCCGTGGTGATCGCCACTGGCGCCCGATACCGTCGTCTGGACGTCGACCGGCTCGAAGAGTTCGAAGGCGCCTCGATCCATTATTGGGCGTCGCCGCTCGAGGGCGATCTCTGCGCGAACACGGATGTCGCGCTCGTCGGCGGCGGAAACTCGGCTGGTCAGGCGACGGTCTATCTCGCGAGCCGGGCGCGCCACGTCACGATGATGGCGCGGCGGCCTCTTCAGGACACGATGTCGCAATATCTGATCGAACGGATCGAGGCGCTTACGAACGTCGAAGTCGTCATCGGATGCGAAGTCTCCGGGCTGGAGGGCGCGGGCGGGCAGCTCGAAGCCATCGCCTGTCGCAACCGCCAAAGCGGGAACGAAACGCGCCGCGCGGTCCGCTACCTCTTCTCCTTTATCGGGGCCGAGCCCAATACCGACTGGCTCCGCTCCTCGGGAATCGCGCTAGACGAGCGCGGATTCGTCCTGACTGGCGACGAAATCGGCGCCGACCGCTTGCCGCTGGAAACCAGCCGGCACGGAGTCTTCGCCGTCGGCGACGTCCGCTCGACCTCAGTCAAGCGTGTCGCAGCCTCGGTCGGCGACGGAGCGCAGGCGGTGGCCGCAGTTCACAAATATCTTGCTAGCCAACAGCCCGCTCAGCCGATGCTGGTCCAACAGGCAGTCGCAGCGACAGTCTGACCTAGGGCTCGGCGCGCCGGGTGGCCTCGAACAGGAACCAGGTCCGCCGCTCGGCTTCATCGATCCACACTTCGAGCAGGCTCGCGGTCGCGACGTCCTTGTAATCGTCGCACAGCGCATGCGTGCGCCGCATTTCCGCCGTCAGCTGCTTGTTGTCCTCACGAAGCTCGGCAAGCATGTCGAGCGGAGTCACGAAATCCGCGTCATTGTCGATCAGGCGCTTCTGCTTCGCGACCTGCCCGACCGAGCGAAGCGTCGTTCCGCCGATCTTCCTTACCCGCTCCGCGATTGGGTCGGTGGTTGCGAAAATCTGGTCCGCCTGCTCGTCGAGCAGCAGGTGGAAATCGCGAAAGTGCGGGCCCGAGACGTGCCAATGGAAATTCTTGGTCTTGAGATAGAGCGCGAACATGTCCGCGAGCAGGGCATTCAGCGCTCCCGAAATATCGCGAACCGCGTCCGCGCCGAGATCTGTCGGAGTGCCCAAGGTGTCGGAATGGATGATCAGCAGCTCGTCAGTGCTCATGTGCGCCTCCTTGTCGTGGCGGCGCTGCGCCTCGCCAGGCCAGCGGTCAAATGGAGAATTGCATTCAGA
Source organism: Sphingomicrobium sp. (assembly GCA_035712425.1). GTDB lineage: Bacteria > Pseudomonadota > Alphaproteobacteria > Sphingomonadales > Sphingomonadaceae > Sphingomicrobium. The sequence goes on along the minus strand of DASTAU010000012.1, from coordinate 8,027 downwards.
GATATCGAGCCGGTGACAACCAGCTTACGGCTGCGGTTCAGCACCAGGTAGTTCGATCACGGCCGACAAGCCCGGATCGAGGTTCTTTAGCGCCAGTCGCCCGCCATGAAGCTTGGCAATGGCGTCGACGAGGCTGAGCCCGAGCCCATAGCCGGCAGTCGACCGGCTCCGGTCGAGCCTCGCGAAGCGCTTCACCACGCGGCCGAGCTCGTACTTTGGAATTCCTGGACCCGTGTCAGCTACCTGAATGTGTATCCGCGAGCCGACCGCGGCTGCGGTCAGCCGAATAAGGGTTCCGACGGGGGTGTGCTGCTGGGCATTCTCGATGAGGTTGATCGCCGCCTGTGAAAGCAATTCGCTATCGCCGTTGACCCCCAGGCTCGGTTCGATCGACGAAATCAAAGAACGGCCGCCTTCCTCTATCGCCGAGCCGTAACTTTCGGCGAGGCCGGACACCAGCTCGCTGACGTCGACCGGCTTGAACAGCCTTCGCGTCTCGCCGCTTTCGACTTCCGCGATCCTGAGGATCGCGGCGAACAGCGAAAGGACTTCATCGACGCGCTGGAGGGCGTTCTCGAGGACGGCGGCCGCATGGTTGGCATCTTCCTTCTCCGCGAGTCCACGTTCGAGCGAGTTGCGCAGGCGGGCCAGAGGCGTTCGGAGGTCGTGCGCAATATCGCTCGATATCTGGCGAAGATTTTCGAGCAGCCCTTCGATCCGATCGAGCATCCGGTTGAGAGTCGCGGCAACCTGGTCGAACTCGTCGCGCGAGTTGCTCACCGGCACCCGGGTGCGGATGTCGCCGCCGATAATCGCTTCGGCGCTTCGGCTGATCGCGTGCAACCGCCTTTGCAGGTAGCCGCCCAGGACGAGCGCGCCGCCGAACGCAACACCGCAGGCGGCGAGAAAGGCGACACCGAAGACGGCGATGACGATTGCATCGATCTCTTCCAACAATTCACTGTCGTCCGCTACGAGCAGCCGCTCCTGGTTCGGGAGATCGATGCCGATTCCCCGGGCGGAGTCTGGTCCCTCGCCAGGGTCGACGAACGGGACGTCGTGAATGCCAAGCCGAGGGCGCGATCCGTTGAACGATCCAGCGATTCGTCTCCCGTCCGGCGCATAAACGGCGTACATCATGCGGGTCGGCGAATTGACCATCTCGCGCTCGGCGATTGCTTCGTTCAGCTCCCGGAAGCCGCCCACCTTATATTCGTCGACAAGGGTCTCCGCCTCATTGGAGATCATCGAATCCAGCTGGTGTTTGAAAGCGACATGCATGACCTCGAACACCACGACGCCAAGCAGGGCCAATCCCACCGCGAATGCCAGGAAGTTCGTGAAAGCAATTCGATATGCGGCGCTTGCCCGCCACCTATGCACGATCGGACATCCGGTAGCCGACGCCGCGAACCGTCTCGATTGCGTCCGGCTTGCCGCCCTCGTTCAATTTCGCTCGCAAATGGCTGATGTGCGTTTCGACGATGTTGGTCTGTGGGTCGAAATGATAGTTCCACACACGTTCGAGCAGCATCGTTCGAGTGACGATCTTACCGCCCTCATTCATCAGCTCCTCGAGAACTCGAAACTCGCGCGGCTGGAGGACGATGGTGGCGCCGTCGCGACGCACTTCGCGCCTCAGCAGGTCGATCTCGATCCCGCGATATTCCAGGCGCGTCGGCTGCGACTGGATCGGCCTGCGCCGACCGACCGCGGCGACCCGCGCGGCCAGCTCGGAAAACGCGAATGGTTTGACCAGATAGTCGTCAGCCCCCGCCTCGAGCCCTTCAACCCGGTCGTTGATCCGTCCGAGCGCGGTCAGGATGACGACCGGCGTCTGAATCTCGGCGGCGCGCAGCCGGCGAACGATCGAAACACCGTCGAGCGCGGGGAGCATTCGATCGAGGATCGCAATGTCGAACTCTTTGGTCGACAGGAGCATCCAGGCTTCGCTTCCATTCGCCACGACGGTAGGCGCGTGGCCGAGCTCGGTTAGCCCGCGCTCGACGAACTCGGCAGTATCAAGATCGTCTTCGGCGATCAGGATTCGCATTGAAAGAAGACTTCCCAGGCGCGTCGGAGCTCAGCCATACACGCGACTATAAGGAATTCTGAGCTTCCAACAGAAGGGCACTGCTGAAGAGCGCCCGCCGATGAGTTCATGTTCGCCGTTCTCCCCAAGAGGGAAGCAGCGAACTGCGAGATTGAGTGCGGATTAAGTTTTCTCAACGTTTTCATTTGTCACTCAAATTGTCATCGAACGCACTTCATGTGGCGAACCCTGGGCGCGCTTTCTGCGCCGATGATTGGGTGAGCCATGTGCGGGATTTCAGGCTGGTACAGGCGGATGGGCCGCTCCGTCAGCCAAAAGGTCATCGCCGAACAGTGCGCGCATCTCGTTCACCGGGGCCCTGACGACGCCGGCTACCTGATCGACGACGACTTCGGGTTCGGCATGCGGCGCCTCAGCATCATCGACGTCGAACATGGCCACCAGCCGATCACCAGCGCGGACGGCCGCTATTCGATCATTTGCAACGGCGAAATCGTCAATCATCTGGAGCTGAGACGGGAGCTGGAAGGCGGCTTCCGGTTCCGCACCCGCAGCGACATCGAAACACTGCTCGCGGGGTTCCTGAAATGGGGCGAAGACGTCTGGCTGCGGCTCGAAGGCATGTATGCCGTCGCCATCTGGGATCATTTGAGCAGGACTCTGACGCTCGCCCGCGATCCCCTCGGCATCAAGCCTTTATTCTACACGGAGCAACAGGGCGGCATCGCCTTTGCGTCCGAGATAGCTGCGCTTCGCGTCATCCCCGGTTTCGAATTCGACGTGGACGATCAGGGGATCCGCGACTTCTTCCGCTTCGGGCATGTCCTCGGTCCTCGTTCGATCTTCCGCCAGGTGCGGGCGCTTCCGCCCGGCCATTCCATGACCATCGGCGTCCTCGGAAGCATCACGCGACGCTTCTGGACGCCTCAAATCGCACCACGCACCGGCCTGTCCGAAGCACAGTGGATTGAGGAAACGCGCGAACGTCTCCTCTCGACGGTTCGGCAACACATGATTTCCGACGTGCCGGTCGGGGTATTCCTATCGGGCGGCGTAGATTCCAGCGCAATTGCTGCGGGGATGGCCTATGGCTCGACGACGCCGTTGAAAGCATTCACGGCGGGGTTCCCCGGCTCGAAGATCGACGAGACTGCTGCAGCCGCCGACATCGCACGTCACCTCGGGTTCGAGCATGTTGTCCTGCCCATCGTGCCCGAGACAGCGGCAGACGTCCTTCCGGCCGTGCAGCGGTCGTTCGACGAGCCCACGGCAGCCAATTCGGCGATTCCCCTATGGTATCTTTCGCGAGCCGCGGCGGAGCACGTGAAAGTGGTGCTATGTGGCGAAGGAGGGGACGAATTGTTCCTGGGCTACAATCGGCAGCGCTGGGCACATCGGATGAGTGAGTGGGGACCCCTCATAAGGGCCCTCGGTGGACTCGAGTTCATCGGGAGAATTCCAGAACTTCCGAAACGCAAGCTGAATTATCTTCGAAATCTAGCCGAACAATTCCGCCGCGGGGCGCTCCTCGACAGCGGATATGAGCGTTTCTTTGCGGCGGTGACGATCACCCCCGACACGGTGCGCAAGCGCATCTACGCTTCGGACTTCTATCAAAAGTGGGATGAGGGAACATCGCAGTCGACCCTTGCTGCCGATCATTTCCTCGGTGCGCAGGAAGGTTTGTCCGAGCTCGAGCAACTCGCGCTTGGCGATCTCACGGTTCACATGCCGGCATCGCTGCTTCAGCGGCTCGATCGTTCCTCGATGGCCTCGTCGCTTGAAGCGCGCGTTCCGTTTCTCTCGCATCGCTTCGTCGACTGGGCATTGACCATGCCGACGGAGATGAAGCTGCGCGGCGGAGTCGGCAAATATGCGCTGAGGCGCGCGGTCGAGCCGCTGCTGCCACCGCGAGCGCTCAGTCGTCGGAAGCTGGGTTTTCAGATGCCCCTCGCCGACTGGTTTGTCGGCGGCTTCAACGATTTCGCTCGCGATGCCTGGCAGTCGTCCGGTCTCGCCGACGCGGGATTCCTCGACCCGCGCGGCGTCGAACAAATGTTCGACGAGCATCGCAAGGGAACCGCCAATCACGGCCGCTTGCTCTACGCCATCGCCATGTTCGGATGCTGGTGGCGCGAGCAGCGACCGATTCCGGCTGTCAGGCATGTCGCCCAGCGCCAGACTGCCTGACGCCGCCTCCGGCGCGACCCCGGATCCCGAGCCGAAAGTCTGGATCCTGCTTGGAAACCGGGTCGGCGACGACAACCAGCTCCGCGCGCTCGCTGAAGGATTGGGTTGGCCGTTCGAGGAGAAGCCACTCCGCTTCAACCGCCTTCGCCACCTCCGCTTCCTTCGCGACGAGCGCCTTCTCCACCTCACTGACGAAGTGCGCTCCACCCTGGTTCCGCCGTGGCCCGATCTTGTCCTCGGCCTCGGTTACGAGAGCATTCCGGTCGCGCGCTTCATCCGCCGGCAATCGGGCGGCCGCACGCGGATCGTCCAGCTGGGCAATCCGCGGACGGACATCGCCGATATCGACCTTGTAATCGCGACCCCCCAATACTTGCTTCCTGCCGCGCCGAACCTGCTCGAAATTCCCTTTCCGATCGGCAACCCCGCGCGCGGCGTCATCGCGACGGCTGGAGAGCATCGATGGTTTGATGCCATGCCGCACCCTCGGCGGCTCGTCGCGGTGGGCGGATCGACACGCCAGTGGGAAATCGATCGGCTCGAGCTGGAACGCGCCGTCGAGCACCTTAAGGGCGAGCAAGTGAAAAGCGGCGGAAGCGTCATTGCCGTCACCAGCCGCCGGACTCAGCCAGGAATCACACGCATCCTGGAACGATTGCTCGGCGAAAAATTCCAGGCTTGTGTTAGCAATTTCCCGCGCTTCGCCGTCCTGCTCGCGAAGTGCGACGAGTTCCACGTAACGGCCGACAGTGTCTCGATGCTTGCCGAGACGATATTGACTGGAAAGCCCGTCGGGATGATCCCGATCCGCCGTTCGCGCCGCGGCGCTACGGGCCACGCCGCGCGCAAGCTTGGCGTTCCGCTGAAGTCCAGGGCCGATCTGTCCCGCTTCTGGAGCTACCTGTCCTCGCACAAGCTCGTCGGATCGATTGAGGCGCCGAAAGCGTCAACCGTCGCGGCGACGACCCAGCTCGCGGTCGAGGCCGTGCGGAACGTCATGCGCCCTCCTCCGCGACCGAAAATCTGGGCGCTTCTCGGCGCCCATCAAGGCGACAATAACCAGGTCCTTGCCCTCGCCGAGGCGATCGGCCTCCCGTTCGAGCGAAAGCAGCTGACCTACAATCGCTGGCGCCATCTTGGTCCGAACCTGCTGGGCGCCTCGTTTCGAAGCCTCAGGCGGTCCTCCCGCGCTTCCTTGTCAGGCGATCCGCCCGATCTCACGATCTCGACCGGCCATCGGAGCGTCGCTCCCGTCCAGTTGCTGCGCGAGCGATCCGGCGGAACCGTCCGTTCGATCCATGTCGGATATCCGCGAATCTCTCCGGAGAAGTTCGATCTCGTCATCGCCACTCCGGAATATCCGATCCACGAGCATCCGAACCTGTTGCGAATACCGTTCGCGCTCACCCGCAAGGCGGACCGCAACGAACTGGACGCAGGCTTTTGGGACCGCCATTCCGCGCCCCGCCTCCTCCTCATCCTCGGCGGACGGACTCTATATTGGGAGCTGGACGAGCAAGCTCTCTGGGAAGCCATGACGCACATGCTTGCGGACGCGACGTCGAGCGGCGGATCGGTCATCGTCGTCGGCAGTCCGCGGACTCCGCAACGCCTGCTTGCCGAAGCCGAGCGCCGGGTTCGCGATGCCGGTCCTCCGGCCGCATTCGTGCCCTTGGGTGGTCGGCCCTCCTACACGGAGCTTCTTGAGCAGGCCGACACGATCATGGTGACCGCGGACAGCGTCGCGATGGTCTCCGACGCCATCGCCACGGGCAAGCCGATCGGCCTGATCCCCCTTCGTCCGAGCCGTCTTGGAAAGATCGTCATGACCGTGATGGACCGACTGCGACCCGCGGAGCCGCTCCGCCCGCGCGACCTTCGATCCTTCTGGCGCATGCTTCAGCACCGCGGCTTCGCCGGAACTGCGCACGAACCGAAGTGCGCCTCGGTACCGGACCTCAATGGCTTGGCGGCGATGCGCGCCCGGGCGATCTTCGATAAGGACGGATTCTCATCCGGCGAAAGCAATTCAGCTCAATGACTGAGGGAATCTCGAATTCGATGCAAAATCATTTGGTCGACGCGGTCGAGCGCAGCGACGTTTGCCATTCGCCGTTCGATCATATCTACATGGAGGATGTGCTTCCCCCGGCGAATTACGAGGCGCTGATCTCGAACCTGCCGGATCGCCGCTTCTACCACGAGCTGAGGCATGTCGACGCGATGCGCTCCGACGGCCACAGCACCAGGTTCCGGCTTTATCTCTATCCTGAACTGGTGAAACGACTGCCCGCCGCCCAGCGCGCGGTGTGGGAACCCGTCGCCCGGGCCTTTTGCGATCCCAGGCTGGAGCAAGCTTTCAAGCGCAAGTTCCGCGACGCCCTGGAGGAACGGTTCAAGAAGCCTGTCGAGCGGATCGGCCTGTACCCGATCCCGATCCTTCTTCGGGACCAGCCTGGCTACCGGATCAGCGTCCACGCGGATGCTCCGAGCAAGGCGATTACCGTGCAATTCTATTTGCCCGTCGACGAAAGCCAACGGCAGCTCGGCACGATCTTCCACGAGGGTAATGAGGGCGAGCTCGCGGAGCGGACCACAAAAATGCCGTTCCTGCCGTCGAGCGGATACGCCTTCCCGGTTTCGCTGACGAAGAGCTGGCACAGCGCGGCAACGACCACGGACGCGGACGGCGAACGGATCTCGATGATGGTCACTTATTATGTCGCCGATGACCTGACCGGCTGGCTGAAATATCGCCTCCGCCGGCTCGGATTACGGCTTGGTTTGCATCCCAAAGGATGAGCCGGGGCAAATTACTGAACCGATAGATGGCGGAGCGGGAGGGATTCGAACCCTCGATACGGTTTTGCCGTATACTCACTTTCCAGGCGAGCGCCTTCGACCACTCGGCCACCGCTCCGCACCCGCAGCCAGAGGCTGCATCAACCAGATAAAAGCGCCTGGAAGGTCGCCCCTCTAAGGGCCGCCGCAATTGTGGGCAAGGTTGCCGCGCGTAACGACCGTCCCTAGTTCGGCTGCATGACGCCCGCCGAGCGCCTGTCCGGCCGAGTGCCGACCGAGACCGAGATCGAAGCGATCGCCCGGCGGACGCTCGACCGGCTCCCGTCCCCATTCGCGGAAAGTCTCGGCGACATCGTTCTACGTATCGAATCCGTAGCCGACCCCGACACCGCTCGAAGCGTCGGCCTCAGCCATCCGATACAGCTAAGCGGGCTCTACGAGGGCATCTCGCTCAATCACCAGAGCGTCAGCCATTCGGGCACGCTTCCTGAGCGGATCACGCTCTACAGCCGGCCGATCGTCGCGGAATGGCGCTCGACGCCTGTCAGCCTTGAGCAGCTCGTGTCGCACATCGTCATCCACGAGGTCGGCCATCATTTCGGCTTCTCCGATGACGACATGCACGCGCTCGAGGATGAGGCCGAGTGACAAGCCTGCTGAGGTTCGAGCGGGTGGCGCTCCGGCGCGGAGGGCGATTGCTGTTCGAGAATCTCGACCTGGCGGTCGAGCCCGGCGACGCGCTCCAGGTGAGCGGCGCGAACGGGAGCGGGAAGTCTAGCCTCATCCGCGTCGCCGCGGGCCTGCTTCGCGAGGAACGGGGCCACGTCGAGCGAACTCCGCCGGCTCTTACCGACGATCACCTCGCACTCGATCGTGAGCTGCCGCTCCGTCGGGCGCTTCGCTTCTGGGCCGAGAAGGTCGATCCGGCGATGGAGGCACTCGGCATCAGCCACCTCGCCGAAATTCCGGTCCGGCTGCTCTC
>DASTAU010000011.1:0-3147 GCA_035712425.1 Sphingomicrobium sp. | reverse complement strand
GGCGACAATTTTGGGAAGGCGCGACGCGAGCTCGCGGGCCAGACGTTCGGCGCGCGCCGGTTCCATCAGCACTCGCGCACATTGGAGGTATTTCGGGCTTCTGAGGCCCGACGACAGGATGAAATGGCCTTCGAGCAGCGCCCCGGCGGCGCGAAACTCGTCCAAAATCTGGTCGTCACTCATCATGTCGCGCTCGCATTAGGCGCGGCGACGGCCCCCTTCAACAGTTGCGGCAAGCGAGGCGCTTGAGGCTCCCGAAACCCGCGCCTATAGAGCCGGAAACTGCGGCGGCGCGGACCTGCGCCTACGGTTCCAAATAGTCACCTGGGGTGCAGATGAAACGAATTGGATGGGCGATTGCCTTGGCCGCGGCCTGGCTCACACCTGCATCGGCGCAGACGCCGGCAAGCCCACCGCCCGCCAGCGCTCCCGTCGCGGCCCAACCGAACGCCGCGCCGCCCGCGGGTTTCGCGCAGAACCCCAACTCGCCGGACGCGGCAACGGCAACGCCCGGGCAGGAACCTGTTGCGGCTGCGCTGCCGACGGTAGCTCCGACCCCCGGTATCGGCGAGCCCGATGGGCGCATGACGCTTCAAGACCAGGTCACTCCTATCGGAGAGGAAGCCGCAGGCTTCCACGACAACATCCTGCTTCCGCTGTGCGCGATCATCAGCATCATCGTTCTCGCCCTGCTGTTGTGGGCGATGGTCCGCTACCGCCGAGGCGCCAATCCGGTCCCCTCGCGCAATTCGCACAACACCGCGATCGAGGTGATCTGGACTCTCGTACCAGTCCTCATCCTGGTCGGAATCGCGATCCCCTCGATCCGGCTGCTTCGCCATACCTACTCGCCGCCGCCCGCCGACCTGACGGTCAAGGTCACCGGCCACCAATGGTATTGGAGCTACGAATATCCGGACAATGGCGTGACCTTCGACAGCTACATGCTGAAGGAAGCGAACGACCCGACGCGGCAGAAGAACCAGCGCGCGCGCACCGACGCTGACGGTCCGCCGCTGCTCGCGGTCGACGAGCGCGTTGTCATCCCGCAGGGCAAGGTGGTGAAGTTCATCGTCACCGCCGACGACGTGATCCATAGCTTCGCGGTGCCTGCCTTCTGGATCAAGCAGGACGCCAATCCCGGCCAGCTCCATGAGGCCTGGGTCAAGGTCGATCGACCGGGCGTCTATTTCGGCCAGTGTTCGGAGCTTTGCGGCGCCCGTCACGGCTTCATGCCGATCGCCGTCGAAGTCGTCCCGCCGGCTCAATTCGCTCAATGGGTCGCTTCGAAGGGCGGTCACCTGCCGGGCGCGAAGCCCGCATCGGGCGCCATCCCCGCAACGCAGACCGGCGGTGGAGTCAGCGCGCCCGCACCTGCCGTTGCCGGCACTACAGCGGCCACGCCGGCCGCTCCTCCGGCGAACCCGAACGCCGCCACCGGCGCCACCAAGTAAGACGGATCCCAGTAGATGAGCACCACCGCCGACGCACTCCATCTGACTGGCCATGAGGCCCACGCGACGGAGCATCACGAGGACCATAAGCCGAGCTTCTTCGTCCGCTGGTTCATGTCGACGAACCACAAGGACATCGGCACGCTCTATTTGATCTTCGCGATCCTCGCCGGAACGATCGGCGGGGCGATCTCGGGAATCATGCGCTGGGAGCTGATGGAGCCGGGCATCCAGGTCCTCAACCATGCCTGGCCGATCGGCGCGGGAACCGCCAACTTCGACGAGTGGACGCACCACTGGAACGTGCTGATCACCGCCCACGCGCTGATCATGATTTTCTTTACGGTCATGCCGGCGATGATGGGCGGCTTCGGCAACTGGTTCGTGCCGCTGATGATCGGCGCGCCCGACATGGCCTTCCCGCGCATGAACAACATCAGCTTCTGGCTGCTGGTGCCTTCCTTCTGCCTGCTGCTCGGGTCGACGATTGTCCCGGGAGGCACGGGTCTCGGCGCGGGAACCGGCTGGACGCTTTACGCACCGCTATCGACCTCGGGCTCGTCAGGGCCCGCCGTGGATATGGTCATCTTCTCGATGCACCTTGCCGGCGCGAGCTCGATCCTCGGCGCGATCAACTTCATCACGACCATCTTCAACATGCGCGCCCCGGGCATGACCCTGCACAAGATGCCGCTGTTCGTCTGGTCGGTGCTCGTAACCGCTTTCCTGCTGCTGCTCTCGCTGCCGGTGCTGGCGGGCGCGATCACGATGCTGCTCACCGACCGCAATTTCGGCACGGCCTTCTTTGACGCCAGCGGCGGCGGCAACGTCGTTCTCTATCAGCACCTGTTCTGGTTCTTCGGCCATCCGGAAGTCTACATCATGATCCTTCCGGGCTTCGGAATGGTCAGCCAGGTGGTCGCGACGTTCAGCCGCAAGCCGGTGTTCGGCTATCTCGGAATGGCCTACGCCATGGTCGCGATCGGCGTCATCGGCTTCGTCGTCTGGGCGCACCACATGTTCACGACGGGCATGAGCGTCGACGAAAAGATGTACTTCACCGCCGCGACGATGATCATCGCGGTTCCCACCGGCGTGAAGATCTTCAGCTGGATCGCGACGATGTGGGGCGGCTCGATCACCTTCGAGACCCCGATGCTGTTCGCGATCGGTTTCATCTTCCTGTTTACCGTCGGCGGCGTGACCGGCGTCGTGCTCGCGAACGGCGGCGTCGACACCTACATGCAGGACACCTACTACGTCGTCGCGCACTTCCACTACGTGCTCAGCCTCGGCGCAATCTTCTCGATTTTCGCGGGCTTCTATTACTGGTTCCCGAAGATGAGCGGCCGCATGTACAACGAGCTGCTCGGCAAGGCTCACTTCTTCCTGATGTTCATCGGGGTGAACGTGATCTTCTTCCCGATGCACTTCCTCGGACTCGACGGAATGCCGCGGCGAATTCCGGACTATACGCCGGCATTCGCGCACTGGAACTACGTCTCGAGCGTCGGCTACATGATCACGGCCGTGGGCGTGGCGGTGTTCTTTGTGAACCTGTTCTGGTCGCTGGCCGCGGGCAAGAAGGCGCCGGGCAATCCGTGGGGCGAAGGGGCGACGACGCTCGAGTGGACCCTGTCGAGCCCGCCGCCGTTCCACCAGTTCTCGACCCTGCCGCGCATCGACTAGACGC
>DASTAU010000010.1:0-4884 GCA_035712425.1 Sphingomicrobium sp. | reverse complement strand
CGGACCTTCGTCGAGCGAGTCGGTGGGCGGCTGTTCGACGAGGCCGAGCGGCGAGATGAAGAGGAGTTGTTCCACGCCTGGAACCAGGCCCAGGATACCGGACGGCCGCTGATCATGGTCGCGGATGAGGTCCCTCCCGCCTGGTCGCCTATGCTCCCGGACCTGAAGACGCGGCTGGCTGTCACGCCCGTCGTGCGCATCAGCCATCCCGACGACTCGCTATTCTCCGCGCTGATCCAGCTTCATTTCGCCGACCGGGGGCTGCACGTTCCGGCCGACGCCCTGCGATTCATGAGCGAGCGCCTTCACCGCGATTATTGGACCGCGGAACGGGCCGTGGAAGCGGTCGACCGGTTCGCGATCGCCGAGCGGGCGCGGCTGTCGCTTCCGACGATCAGGCGGGCGTTGGCGGAAGCTCGAATGATCGGAGAGGCGGCCTAGGCGCCTAGCCGCATTTGATCTGGGTGATCTTGCGGGACGAGTCGAGCCAGACGGTCACGCGATCTTCGCGATAATCCATCGTCAGCATCACGCCCGGCGGCGCCCAGCGCAGCACGGCGGCGTGAGAGACTCGCGTGATTGCCTCGCCAGTCGCGGACGTCCCTTCCTGGCCGATGAACTGCTCGGTCCCAGCCAACTCACATTTGTGGCCGGGGGTGACGCCGTGGACTGGTGTGGCGGGCGCCGTGGAACATGCCGCAACCAACATCGGCGCAAGCGCGATCGCGTTACGCATCGACCGTCTCCTCTTGTCGAACCCGGCTCATCTTGAGTTTTCCATTCTCGATGGCGAAGCCGAGACGGCCCTCGACCAGATCGAGGGCATCCTTCCCGAACTGCTCATAGCGCCAGCCGCTGAGGATATTGAGGTTCTTTCGAACTCCGGCGGCAAGCGCTTCAAGGTCATCGGATCTCGCGATCAGCCTCGCGGCAACGCCGGACTCCTTCGCGCGGATCTTCAGGAGAAGTTTCAGCAGGTCGCTTACCAGCGCCGCATCCTTGGTGAGGCCAGGACGCCGGGGCTCGCGGTCCGGCATTTCTTCGGCGCTTAGCGGTTTCGCGGATTGGACTGCGCTCATCAGCCGGCCCCCGATATCATTCGTCCTCCATCCCGCCGAAAGCCCGCGAACGCGGCCCAGATCATCCTGGTTCTTGGGCGGGTGAAGCACGATCTCGTTCAGCGTGTCGTCCTTGATGATTCGACCGCGCGGAAGGTTCTTCGACCGTGCTTCGGTCTCGCGCCAGGCAGCGAGAGACTTCAGCCGACCGAGAACCGCCGGGTTGCGGCTCGGCAGCTTGAGACGCTTCCAGGCATCCTCCGGCGGGAAGGCAAAGCTCGACGGATCGGCAAGCCGCTCCATTTCTTCATCGAGCCAGGCGCCGCGGCCGGTTTTGCGAAGCTTGTCGACCATTCGCGGAAATACGGTCGCCAGATGCGTCACGTCGGCGATCGCATAATCTATCTGGCGCTTGTCGAGCGGGCGGCGGCTCCAGTCGGTGAAACGAGCGCCCTTGTCGAGGCTGTGGCCGAGAAGGCTCTCGATCAGGTTGGAATAGCCGATCTGCTCTCCATGGCCGAGAGCCATGGCGGCGATTTGCGTGTCGAACAGCGCGTGGGGAAGTTTGCCGGTGAGATTGTGGATGATTTCGAGGTCCTGCCCCCCGGCGTGGAAGACCTTGAGCACATCCGGATTGTTCACGAAGAGGTCGAGCAGCGGCTTGAGTTCGATACCCTCGGCCTTCGGATCGATCGCCGCTGCTTCGTCGCTGCTCGCAACCTGGATAAGGCACAGGTCGGGCCAGTAGGTGTTCTCGCGCATGAACTCCGTGTCCACGGCGACGAAGGGCTGGTCGGAGAGTCGGTCGACGAGGGCCTTGAGGTCTTCGGACTTCGTAATCAGTGGATGGATACGCATGAGTCTCAAGCGGCCATAGCTCCGCCCTCGCGGGTTGACAAAAGCTGAGTGATCGAAGCTCAGCCGCCGTTCGATTTTGGGGGATTTACGCGATGGCCACGGTTACCGGTCGTTCAAAACCGAACGCGACAATCGCTGACAAGGCGCTTGTCTTTCTTGCGGTCGTCATTGTGTACGGAAGCGGCTTCTGGCCGGGACGGTTGGTCCTTCGGGGCGGGCTGAACGCTCTCGGAAATCCGGAATATGCCGGCTTGCGCGGAATCTTCCTTCCGCACCTGCTGCTTTATTCGACCCTGATGGCCGCCATCAGCGCGCTGCTTTGGTGGGCCTTGGTCGTAGCGAGAGTCCTGCCGCCACCGGAGTTTGGAAACGTTCGCGTTTCAGCGGTGACGGGTCTCGTCGGCGGGGTCGTCGGGTTAGCCCTTACGTTGCTCGTCGTCCTGGCGGCGCTGCCGGCCGGCACCATCCATTGGATAGCGCCGGACCCGTGGAAAATCGCCGGCAACGTCTTTTCGAATTTCTATGAGGAATTCGTCTTTCGCGGATTTGTCCTGGTCGCGCTCAGGCGCGTTGCCGGCTTCTGGCCGGCGGCGTTGCTATCGTCCGCCATGTGGGCGTTCACCCACGTCCAGTATCCGATGGTCATCCAGCTCACGATCCTCGTCGTCGGAGTAGGCTTTTGCTGGATCATGAAACGAGCGGGATCGCTTTGGGCGCCCTATGTCGCGCACGAAGTGCTGGACGTGATTGGTGACAGCCTTATCGGTTAGAAGCGCCTCCCGCGGGTTGACAAAAGTGCCTGCCGCATTGAAGCGCGGCGCGCGCTTTTCCGCCCATCTTTGAACCAGAAAGCCTTTCATTCCGCATGCACGCTTATCGCACCCATACCTGCGCCGAGCTGCGCGCCTCGAATGTCGGCGAGACGGTTCGCCTTTCGGGTTGGGTTCATCGCAAGCGCGATCACGGCCACCTGCTGTTCGTCGACTTGAGGGATCATTACGGAATTACCCAGGTCGTCGCGGACGCGGATTCGCCCTCGTTCAAGACGCTCGACAGACTTCGGGTCGAATCCGTGGTGACGGTCGAAGGAAAGGTCGTCGCGCGCTCGAAGGAAACGGTGAACCCGAACCTCGCAACCGGTGAAATCGAGGTCAAGGCGGGCGAGGTGACTGTGCAGTCAGCCGCCGCCGAGCTGCCGATGCCGGTCTTCGGCGAGCAGGATTATCCCGAGGATATCCGGCTCAAGTACCGTTACCTCGATCTTCGGCGCGAGAATGTTCACGCCAATATCATGCTGCGCTCGTCGGTGATCGCGTCGATCCGCCGGCGCATGATCGAGCAGGGTTTTACCGAGTTCCAGACGCCGATCCTGACTGCGAGTTCGCCCGAAGGCGCGCGCGACTATCTCGTGCCCAGCCGCGTCCACCCGGGGAAGTTCTACGCGCTTCCGCAGGCGCCGCAGATGTTCAAGCAGCTGATCATGGTCGCGGGCTTCGACCGCTATTTCCAGATCGCGCCCTGTTTCCGCGACGAGGATGCGCGGGCGGACCGAAGCCCCGGCGAATTCTACCAGCTCGACTTCGAGATGAGCTTCGTGACGCAAGACGACGTGTTCGCCGCGATCGAGCCGGTACTGTCAGGAGTGTTCGAGGAATTTGCGAACGGGCGGACGGTCACGGCGGCCGGCGAATATCCTCGCATCCCGTATAAGGAAGCGCTGCTAAAGTACGGAACTGACAAGCCTGATCTGCGCAATCCGTTGCTGATTACCGATGTATCGGAGCACTTCAAAGGGTCGGGTTTCGGCCTTTTCGCCGGGCTCGTCGAGAAGGGTGCCGTGGTCCGCGCGGTTCCCGCGCCAGCCACCGCGGAAAAGAGCCGCAAGTTCTTCGACGACATGAACGAATGGGCGCGAAGCGAGGGCTTCGCCGGTCTCGGCTATGCGACGCGCAAGGGCGGCGAATGGGGCGGGCCGATCGCAAAGAACCATGGCGAGGAAGGCATGGCCCAAATCGCGGAGGCGGTGGGGCTCGGGCCTGACGACGGCATTTTCTTCGCTGCTGGCAAGGAAGACGATGCGGCGAAGCTCGCAGGCGCCGCTCGCACTCGCGTGGCCGAGCAGCTCGACCTTCTCGAAAAGGGCGCGTTCCGTTTCTGCTGGATCGTCGATTTTCCGATGTTCGAGTACAACGAAGAGCAGAAGAAGATCGACTTCAGCCACAACCCGTTCTCGATGCCGCAAGGCGGAATGGAGGCGCTCGAGCAGAAGGACCCGCTCGATATCCTCGCCTGGCAGTATGACATCGTCTGCAACGGCGTCGAGCTGAGCTCCGGCGCGATCCGGAATCACCGGCCGGACATCATGTACAAGGCGTTCGAGATCGCCGGCTATACGAAGGAAGAAGTCGACACGAACTTCGCCGGCATGATCAATGCCTTCAAGTTCGGCGCTCCACCGCACGGCGGCTCCGCGCCGGGCATTGACCGCATCGTGATGCTGCTCGCCGATGAGCCGAACATCCGCGAGGTCATCCTCTTCCCGATGAACCAGAAGGCGGAAGACCTCATGATGAATGCTCCGTCGGAGGTTTATCCGAACCAGCTCAAGGAGCTGAACATCAAGATCGTCGACCCGAACTAAGCTCGGTCCGGGTAGCGGATCGACATCACCTCATAGCTTTTCTCGCCCGAAGGGAGCCGCACGACTCGTTCGTCGCCAACCTTGGCGCCGACTAGTGCGCGGGCGATCGGCGCGCTCCAGCCGATAAGGCCGGTCGAGGCATCGGCTTCATCATTCCCGACTAGGGTCAGCGTGCGGCGGTTATCGTCCTCATCGGCGAGTTCGACGGTCGCTCCGAACCGAACCTGGTCGCGCACCTCCTGCTTCGCGGGATCGACGACTTTCGCTTCTTTCATGATCTTCGCGAGATAGCCGAGCCGCCGGTCGATCTCGCGCAGGCGGCGCTTG
>DASTAU010000009.1:0-5071 GCA_035712425.1 Sphingomicrobium sp. | reverse complement strand
GAAGCTGAGGCGGCCGGCGAAGTCGTCGATGTCCAGCCCGTCGGCCTGCGCGGCGCGGACATATTCCATGCCGTCGGCGAGCGTGTAGGCGAGCTCCTGCACCGCCGTCGCCCCCGCCTCGTGCATGTGATAGCCGCTGATCGAGATCGAGTTGAACTTCGGCATTTCCGCCGCGCAGTAGGCGATGATGTCGGAGACAATCCGCATCGAGGGTTCGGGCGGGTAGATGTAGGTGTTGCGGACCGCGAACTCCTTCAAAATGTCGTTCTGGATCGTGCCGGTGAGCTTGTCGTGCGGGACGCCCTGCTCCTCGCCGGCGACGATGAAGAAGGCCATGACCGGGAGCACCGCGCCGTTCATGGTCATGCTGACCGACATCTCGCCGAGCGGAATGCCGTCGAACAGCAGCTTCATGTCCTCAACCGTGTCGATCGCGACGCCCGCCATTCCGACGTCGCCCGCGACGCGCGGGTTGTCGCTGTCGTAGCCGCGGTGCGTCGCGAGATCGAAGGCGACGCTGAGCCCCTTCTGTCCGGCGGCGAGGTTGCGGCGGTAGAAGGCGTTCGATTCCTCGGCCGTGGAGAAACCGGCGTATTGGCGGATGGTCCAGGGGCGGCCCGCGTACATCGTCGCATAGGGGCCGCGCGTGAAGGGAGCGACGCCCGGGTAGCCGCTGTCGATGCCTTCAGCGTCCTCGGGCCCGTAGACGTTCTGAAGCCAGATATCCTCGAACGTCTCGCGCCCAAGGTCGCGCCCGCGTGATTCTTTCCCCGCGATCTTTTCCCATTCTGAGCGCTTGTCGGTCACCGCGCGGGGCTTAGCGCCCTCCCCCGCCAAATCCAATCAGTGAGCGCCCTTGGGCGTTTCCATGATCTCGGTCAGCACGCCGCCCATGTCCTTCGGGTGGAGGAAGAACACCGGCGTGCCGTGCGCGCCGATGCGCGTCGGGCCGAGGATCCGCGCGCCCTTCCCTTCGAACCAGCTCCGCGCTTCCTCGATGTCCGCCGCCTCGAAGCAGACGTGGTGCTGCCCACCCGCCGGGTTCTTCTGGAGGAAGTTCACGATCGGCGAGGTCTCTCCCAGCGGCTCGATCAGCTCGATCTGGCTGTTCGGCGTGTCGACGAAGCACACGCGGACGCCCTGCGCGGGAAGGTCGAACGGCTCGCCATGAGGCTCGGCGCCGAACATCTCGCGATAGGTCTCGAGACTGCGCTCGATAGAAGGCGTCGCCACGCCGACATGGTTGAGGCGGCCGAGTTTCATGAATGCGTCCTTTCGTCATCCCGGACTTGATCCGGGACCTGCTTTCTCGGGGCCGTAAGAAAGGAAGGCGGGCCCCGGATCAAGTCCGGGGTGACGTTTGGATCAACACCGCTGCACCCGGCTCGCGCCACCGGTGGAGAGCACGTAGACATTGTCCTTGCGGACATAATGCTCGGTGAATTCCTTCGAGCCGAAATAAACCACGTCGAACGACTTGCCCGGCTGGATATTGTCGATACGCCCGTTGATCTGGGTGTAATTGCCGTTCGCCCCGACCGCGACGGAATCGTCATAGGTCATGGGTAGCGTCGCGAGGTGTCTTGGTCCCGTCGGCGTGAGCTCGAGCAAGGTCGTCGAACTGCATGAATGGCCCTGCCAGTTGCCAGCGCCGTTGACCGATACGACGGGCAGGTCGCCGAAGCTTCGGCTGACGCTCCAGTCGACGATCTTCCCGAACGAGCCGGCTTCCGCGGCGGGGACGAACTTCTGCACCACGTCGAAGCCCTTGGCCGAGGGCTTGAGGTAGACGATCGCGACCTTGCCGAAATTGACGTGCGTGGCGTCGGCCACTTCGCCCGGGCTGATGAGCACCGTCCCGAACGAGGTGCTAACCAGCTCGCCCGGAGTGTAGGTGATGTTTTCCTTCAGCTGGCCCTGCTTCTTGAAGACGGCGCTGCCGTCTTTTCCGAAGGCGGCGTGGAACGCTTCCGCAAGCTGCTTGTCGGCAGCGTAGGCGGGAGCGGAGACGAGCAACAAGGCAATGACGACACGCTTCATTTCGGCCTCCCCTGGCAATGGGCCTACTTCGAGTCGTTAGGGCGTCGCCGTTACATCCTTGCTGACATCATTGGCAATAAACGAGAGTTAGTCGGAGCCGATTATCCGGCCTGAGATTCCACCCGAATTTCGGTCTTCACCGAGTTGGCGATGAAACAATCCTCATGGCTTCGGTGGTGGAGATGCTCGATCTGCTCGGTCGAGGGCTGATCACCGGAAAAGGCGATGCGCGGTCGCAAGGTCACCTTCGTGACTGCGATCTTTCCCTCGGAGTCCTTCTCCATGACGCCGATTGCCTCATCGACATAGGAATCGACAACGAACCCGTCACGCCTTGCATAGTCGATGAAGAACAGCATGTGACAGGAGGCGATCGACGCGATGAACGCCTCCTCCGGGTCGACTCCCGCCTCGTCAGCGGTGCCCGGCGGCACATTGTCCGGGCTCGCGGAAGCCGGGACCACCGCGCCTCCGTCGAACGCCCATTCATGAGCGCGGCTGTAGCGACCCTTGGCGAAACCCTCCTCCCCATTGCGGCTCCAGCGGACGGTGGCGGTGTAGGTGCTCATTTTTTGCTGCACTCTCCAGCTCGAACCTGCACCACACGCGTCAGCGCATAACGTTTTGCAGCTTCCCGAACCTCGGCTTGGCCATCCGCTTGAGCATTCAAATCGCGCTGCGAGAAACGCCTTATTCCTGCGAACGATTCATAAATGCCGACCGACGAATTGCACGCCGTAACGACTGCTGACGCTACTTCATCAGCTGTTCCGCCCGCGGCACTCAGCTTCACGGCCTGTTCGGTAAGACACTTGGGAAGCAGCTCGGGGCTTGGGACTTTGTACTGTTGGAGTTCAAAGCCGAGCTCCTGTTTTGGACAGTTCTCAGCCGCTGGTAGCGCAGTCTTCTGACAGCCGATCGGAGCCACGGCAGCCAGAAGAGCAGCAGACCTATAGCGGAATATTGTCATGCTTCTTCCACGGATTCTCGAGCTGCTTGTTCCTGAGCTTGCGTAGCCCCATCGCCACGCGCCGTCGGGTCGAATGGGGCATGATCACCTCGTCGATGAAACCCTTGCTCGCGGCCACGAAGGGGTTGGCGAAGCGCTCTTCATATTCGCGCGTGCGCTCGGCGATCTTCTTCGCGTCGCCGATGTCCTTGCGGAAGATGATCTCGACCGCGCCCTTGGCGCCCATCACCGCGATCTCGGCGGTCGGCCAGGCATAGTTCAAGTCGCCGCGAAGGTGCTTAGAGGCCATGACGTCATAGGCACCGCCATAGGCCTTGCGGGTGATCACCGTGATCTTCGGCACCGTCGCCTCGGCGTAGGCGAACAGCAATTTCGCGCCATGCTTGATGATGCCGTGATGCTCCTGCCCCACGCCCGGAAGGAAGCCCGGAACGTCCACGAAGGTCAGGATCGGGATGTCGAACGCGTCGCAGAAGCGGACGAAGCGCGCCGCCTTCTTCGACGAGTTGATGTCGAGCACGCCCGCCAGCACCATCGGCTGGTTGGCGACGACCCCGACCGTGCGGCCCTCGATCCGGCAGAACCCGACGATGATGTTCGCCGCATGCGCCGGCTGGAGCTCGAAGAAATCGCCCTCGTCGGCGACCTTCCGGATCAGCTCGTGCATGTCGTAGGGCTGGTTCGAGCTCGGCGGCACCAAGGTGTCGAGGCTTTCCTCGGCGCGGTCGATTGGGTCCTCGCACGGCCGCTCGGGCAGGTCGTGCCGGTTCGATAGCGGAAGGAAATCGACGAACTCGCGCGTCGCGAGAAGTGCATCAATGTCGTTCTCGAACGCCACGTCGGCCACGCCCGACCGCGTGGTGTGGGTGATCGCTCCGCCCAGCTCCTCCTGCGTCACCACCTCATTGGTGACGGTCTTCACTACGTCCGGCCCGGTGACGAACATGTAAGATGAATCCTTCACCATGAAGATGAAGTCGGTCATCGCCGGCGAATAGACCGCGCCGCCCGCGCACGGCCCCATGATCAGGCTGACCTGCGGAATGACCCCGCTCGCGAGCACGTTGCGCTGGAACACCTCGGCATAGCCGGCGAGACTGGCGACGCCCTCCTGGATTCGCGCGCCGCCTGAGTCATTGAGTCCGATCACTGGCGCGCCGCCCTTCATCGCCATGTCCATGATCTTGCAGATCTTCTGCGCGTGTCGTTCCGACAGCGATCCGCCGAACACGGTGAAGTCCTGGGCGAAGACATAGACCAGCCGGCCGTTGATCGTCCCCGAGCCGGTGACCACGCCGTCGCCGGGGATCTTCTGCTGGTCCATCCCGAAGTCGGTCGCGTTGTGCTCGACGAACATGTCATATTCTTCGAAGCTGCCGGGATCGAGCAGCACCGACAGCCGCTCGCGGGCGGTCAGGCGGCCCTTCGCATGCTGGGCCTCGATGCGCTTTTCGCCGCCGCCGAGCCGGGCCAGCTCGCGCCTCTTCTCCAGTTCCTCGATGGTCGTCGCCAAGCGCTTCTCTCCTCGGCCTTGGCTCCTTCCACGCGACGTTCGTCGGGTCAATCGGGCGCACCGTCGTTTGCTGCACCGCAGCATTGGCCAAATTTCCGTTAACCTGAGTCAGTATTGCGGAACCGTAGCCCTCCGTGGTCCGTTCATGTTTTGGGCAAACCACAACAAGGAGTTTAAACCCAAAATGCTGACTCGCGTCGGGGTGCCAGTGGAATACGAAGCCGAGCCCTCGGCCCAGGATCCGCAATCCACAACTTTGGTCTGTTTTTCGCACTTGCGGTGGAACTTCGTGTTCCAGCGCCCGCAGCATCTGATGAGCCGCTTCGCGCACGAGATGACCGTGATCTTCTGGGAAGAGCCGGTCGACATCGCCGAGAACGAAACCGCCTACCTGCAGGTCCGCGAAGCCGACGACGCGCCGGGCGTCGTCATCATCGTCCCTCACCTTCCGCAGGGCATGCCCGAAGACGCGCGCGAGGCGACCCTGAAGCGCCTTCTCGATGCGCATCTCGCGTCGCTGCAGGGGCCGCTGGTCGCCTGGTATTATA
>DASTAU010000008.1:0-6929 GCA_035712425.1 Sphingomicrobium sp. | reverse complement strand
GCGTTGGCGCTCTCGACTCGGCGGGCCAGGTTGGCGCCCACGAACAGGTCGAGGATGCGATAGACGCTGTTGGCCGCGATCCGCCGTCCTTCAGCCTTGGAGACGGCTTCGGCGACGTCATAGGCGCTCGCCGGCTTGTCGAAACCCGCCAGCGCGTCGAACACCGCGGCGCGCATTCCCGTCCACTGCTCGCCCTGCTGGGTCAGCCGGTCGCGAGCCGCACTTTTCAGCGCGTCGCCTTCGTGGAGATGATGATCGTGACGGGCCATTAGCTTTCGCTACGATGAATAGACCGCGTGAGCTGACGCTTCAAGAAATCAGACGCCGGGCTGCTTCGCCGTCATGTTAAGCCGGTGTCCGATCGCCAGTACCGAAACGCCAAGGATGGTTATGGCAGGTTCGAACCCGCTTTCATGCAGGCTCATTGCATAGGCCATGATCGCGAGGCCACAGGCGCCGACCGCGCCCGGCAGGAATGAGCCATGCTCGCGGATTCCTCGGCCCAGCGCGACCGCGCCGATGATCATCGCGAGGCTCAATCCAATCTCGTGGATGATCGGTTGACCGAGCATTCCACCCGCCGAAGCTAGCAGGCCGAGCAGAACGGCAGTCGCGACGCAATGAACGGCGCACAGCCCCGACAAGGTCATCGCAATCCGGTCGAGCCGGCTCGTCGAGATCGGTCTGGATGCCATGTTTGGCGGCGATATAGCCGCCTCCATTGGAAGTTACAATATATCATCGGTGCTGCTTTCGCCCCTTGCCCCTCCGCCCGCCGCACGCGCATAGGCGCTTCATCGCATGAGCACCCTGGCCGCCCCCCCTTCCGCCGCCGATCGCGGGGCGATCCGCCCCCGCGCACTTTCCAACTTGTTGCTGTTCGTCGCGGCGCTTGTCTTCGGCATGGTGGTGATCGGCGGCATCACCCGCCTGACCGAGAGCGGCCTTTCGATCACCGAATGGAACGTCGTCAGCGGCGCCATCCCACCGTTGAATCATGCCGATTGGGAGCACCTCTTCGACCTCTACAAGCAGACCCCGCAATATATCGAGGTCGCCGGCCCCGCCGGAATAACCCTCTCCGGCTTCAAGTTCATCTTCTTCTGGGAATGGGCCCATCGCCTCCTAGGACGCATTCTCGGCCTGGTCTTCTTCGTCGGAGTCGGCTGGTTCGCGGTTAAGCGGGAAATTCCGAAGGGCTTCGGCTGGAGGCTCGTCGCTTTGTTCATTCTCGGCGGCCTTCAGGGCGCGGTCGGGTGGTTCATGGTCGTTTCAGGCCTCGAGGGCCGGACGGAGGTCAGCCCCTATCGCCTCTCGGCCCACCTGCTCTTCGCGCTGTTCCTCTTTTCGGCGCTCATCTGGACCGCGCTCGACCTGCGTGCACTCACCCGCGACCCGCAAGCAAAGCCGGCGCGCCTGACCGGCTGGGGCGTGCTCGCGCTCGCCACCCTCTTTATCCAGCTGATGCTCGGCGCCTGGGTCGCGGGCTTTCGCGCCGGCTATGTCTCCAACACCTGGCCGCTCATGAATGGTCATTTCGTTCCTGACGGCATCGACTGGTCGCGAGGGGCAGGTTTCGCGATGACCCACGATTTGTATCTCCTCCACTTCATGCACCGCTGGTGGGCATGGGTCGTGGTCGCGGTCCTCGTCGTCTTCGCCCGCCAGGTCCGCAAGCTCCCGGATGCGCGCCGCGCCTCGATCGCCATCCATTCGGCGTTCGGGACCCAGGTCATCCTCGGGATACTGACCGTGCTCTCGGGAATCGCGATCTGGCTCGCGGTGCTTCACCAGGCGACCGGCGCGCTCCTGGTCGCCGCGACGGTGTGGTGCGCGCACGAGCTGGGGAGACGCCGCGCATGAGCGTCATTTCCATCTACGCGGTCTTCGCCAACGCCGAGGAGGCCGAGCGGATCGGCCGCACGGTCGTCGAGGAACGCCTCGCCGCGTGCATCAACATCCTCTCGCCCATCCGCTCGATCTATCGCTGGAAGGGCGAGATCGAGACGGCCGACGAAGTCGCGGCGATCCTCAAGACCCACCATTGGCGAAGCGACGCGCTGATCGAGCGCATCGCCCAGCTCCACAGCTACGAAACGCCGTGCATCGTCGCCTGGCCGATCGAGAAGATCGTCGGAAACTACGCCGACTGGGTCGAGGACACGGTCATCCGCGACCTTTAGCCTTCTTCTTCCTTCGGCTCTTGAGCTGGCGCCTCGTGGCCAACATTCCGGGGATCAGCGGCACCCACAAGGTGTAGCCGCGGAACAGCAACGTGCCCGACAGCGCCGCCTCGAACGGCACGCCCATCACCCGAAGCATGCTGATGCTCACCGCCTCGAACGATCCGAGGCCCATCGGGATCGGCCCCAGCGTCACCACGATCGATGCCATGATGAACGCGGTGAAGGCAGTGCTGAAAGGGACGTTCAGCCCCAGCGCCAACAGGCACAGCTGCATGGTCAGCCCGTCGAGCGCGAACACCGCGCCATTCAGCGCCGTTAGGTAGGCGATCAGCCGCAAATTCTGGACGATGCTCGGGGGCGCTTCCTTGATCATCTCGAACAGTTCGCAGACCGTCCGGATGCGCCTGAGCCAGGCGGGGATCGCCTTCGCGCCCTTGCGGTGAAGCCAAAGCGCGAGCGCCGGGACCGCAGCCGAGAGTCCGAGCGAGGCGCCGATCAAGCCCAGGATGACCCAGCTCGAGTGCCCGTGGATCCACAGCAGGATCAGCGCGATCAACGAGACGACTCCGTATGAGGCGTAATAAGCGACGATCGTCATGATCAAGGTCGCGAGGGCGACCGGCTTCGAAGCGCCAATCGCCTGCAGCCGGTCGACGACGACGACATTGCCGCTCATCCCCGCCGTCGGGACCATCTGGTCGGCGAAATGCTTGCTGACCGTCAGGCCCAGCAGCTTTCCGAACGGCGCTCGACATTTCCCGGCGCGAAGCACAAGCTTCCATTCGATCGCGAGCGCGACATAGGTCAGCAGCTGGGCAACCGCCGCTGCGACCAGCCAGAGCGGCTTCGAATGGGCGACCAGCGCCGCGAATTTCTTGACGTCGCCCCAGTGGATGACCGCGATGACCACCCCGGCGACGAGCAGGAGCGCAAGAAGCCACGAGCGCCAGTTGGCGAGGGCATCGGATGCCTTTTCCTCGGCCTTGTTACGGACGGTTCGACGTTTCGCCGAGGTCTTGGTTACGCTTGCCACGGGCGAGCCAACGCGGCTGGCGCGCCGCTGTGCCATCCTCGGCGCAGTTTTGCTCTAGCGCTTCCCCGCCTTGCCCAGCTTGAACGGCACCTCGTCGAGCTTGCGACGCAGCTCCTCTATATTCGCGCCCTCCTGATCGCCGTCCGCATATTTGGATTCGAGCTCGACTTCCTCGGGCGTCTGCTCGCGGAAATAGCTGATCGTCAGCCGCCGCCCGAACACGTCGTCGCCGCGGATCTTGAGCTCGGCCTGGTGCTCGGGCGGGAGATTGTCGCGGATCGTCTCGAGATAGCGGATCAGGTCCTCCAGCGAGGTATACTCGCTGATGTCGATGAAATCCTTGACGCGTCTCGGCACAGGCAATGCTCTCTGGCTGGTCTCACGAGCTCGGGGCAAGGCAGGAGCGGCGAGTGCCGCTCGCACTAAGGATTATCCCCGCGAGAGGCAACGCGTCACCGACTGTTATTCTCCGGTTTGGGCGGCGACCTGCGCCGCCCAAAGGATCAGACGGGATGCGTCGGAGAAGGCGGAGCCTTCGCGCACTGCCCGCTGACGCTCGAGGTCACCTTGGGCGCCTTCCCGGGACCCTGCGAGACGACCTCGGTCGAACGCGTGCAGGTCGATCCGTTATTGCTGATCGAGACCACCGTCGTGCTCGTCTGGCCCGCCGGCATGTTGGCGTAGGACGCGATGTACGGCGCTGCGATGCCATTCGGCTGACGCGACATCTGCTGCGCCTGCTGAATCATCTGCTGGCTCTGGCGCTGCATCTGCTCGATCATCCGGTCAAAGCCGGCGAACGACGGGAACGGCATTCCCCAGGCGTCCGCCGCGGCGCTGGCCATCGGGCGCGGTGCAATCGTCACCTTCGGCGCGACGTTCCCGACATATTCGATTTGCGCGACCGACCCGTCGGGCAGCGGCACGTTCATCACATGGGAATTGGGAGCAGCGGCGACTGCGGTGCCCGCGAGCGCGGCGGCAGCGGCTGCGGTCAAAGCAAAAGCAGGAAGCTTCCTCACGAAAACAACCTCCATCATTTTTCAAATTTGGACGAAGGCAAAACTATGCCGCGATCCTGAACGCCAGATTGCTACGCCTCCGAATTGACGCGCGTCATCCGCCTCAGGCGTTGGCGTCGAGGTGCCGGCCCTCGTGGTCGAGGTGCAGGTAATTGGCGTTGAACATCGACACGTCCTTCATTCGTTCCATGTCGAGGATGTGGAGCTGTTTGCGCTCCAGCTCGATCAACCCGTCGCGGCGAAGCTCCTGCAACGTCCGGTTGACGTGCACGGCGGTCAGTCCCGTCGCGTCGGCAAGATCGTTCTGGGTCAGCGGGAAATCGCAGCGCCCGTCCTGCGCTCGCCCGACTGCGTTGAGCCGCATGTAGAGCTCGACCAGCAAATGAGCGAGCCGCTCGTACGCGCTTCGCTGTCCGAGATTGAGTGTCCATTCGCGCTGGACCGCGGCAGTCACCAGTTCGTGCCACCAAAGCGCCTGAGTCACGCGCGGCCTCTCCGAAGTCAGCGCACTCATCTCGTCAGGCGTGATCATCGCAACCTTAAGCCGCGTGATCGCCGCGATGCTATGGTCCATTGCTTTGAGGATGTAGACGTTGATGTCGCAGAAATCGCCGGGGACGAAGAGACTCACGATCTGCCGCTTGCCATCGGGCAATTGCTTGTATCGGCACGCCCAGCCGTCGAGGACCAGATGAACGAAGCGCGGCTTGTCGCCCTCGGATATGAGGTCGCGGCGCGGCTCCACGTAGCGGAAATTGTGCGTCGCCTCGGCGAGCGCAGCGCGATCGTCGGCGGACAGTCTTGCAAACGCCTCGAGCTTCGACGCCACCGCCGGTTCCGAACTGAACAGGAATGATCTTGAAACGACCGTAGGCGGCGGCACCGTGCTTGACCCTCACCTATGTTATTTCGCCCGACCGGATATACGCTCTTTGAAGGAACAATGGCGCTGAAAGAATCACAATCCTCTCAAGGACTTGCCCTCTCCGGCAAACGCGTGCTCGTGGTCGAGGACGAATATTACATCGCCGACGACCTGAGGCGCATCCTGGAGGGTGTCGGGGCAGAGATCGTGGGACCTCTGTCGACCATCGATAAAGCCCACCAGGCGCTGAACGACGCCAGCTTCGACTGCGCCGTCATCGACCTCAATCTTCACGGCGAAAGCGCTATCCCAATCGCCGAGCGTTTGAGTGACGCGGGAAAGTCATTCGCCATCGCCACTGGCTATGGTTCCGGTTCCATCCCCGACCGATTCAAGGACGTGCCGCGCATTGAAAAACCATTCAATGCGGCGACACTCCTTGATCTTGTTGGACAGCTGAGTTGCGTTAGATAACGCCAAGCAGCCAGAGAATAAGGATCAGAATCAGAAGACCGCCAAGACCGATATACATGACACGCTCCTCGTGTTGGTTTTGTGTCTGAAACGGTGAGCGAACCGCCCTCGTTCCATTCGTTTCGGGCCCGGCAAGAACGGTTTAGGGTATGATTTTACCCGCCTGAAAGAGGCTGGATTTCCTTGACTTTCCGGCTCCTACCCGCAATTAGCCCCTCCGACGGCGGCTCCTCACGGTGCCGCTTTTCTCGTTAGAAAAGAGGTTCACGCCATGAAGGCGCTGATGAAGACGACCAAGTCGGCAAAGCCGGCCGAGGTCGAGAAGAAATGGCACCTGATCGACGCCGACGGCCTCGTCGTCGGCCGCGTCGCGACGATCATCGCCAACATCCTGCGCGGCAAGCACAAGCCGAGCTTCACGCCGCACGTCGATTGCGGCGATCATGTCGTCGTGATCAACGCCGACAAGGTCCGCTTTACCGGCCGCAAGCTCGCGCAGAAGACCTATTACAAGCACACCGGCTATGCCGGCGGAATCAAGGCCGTCACGGCGGGCAAGGTGCTCGAGGGCCGCTTCCCCGAGCGTGTGCTCGAGAAAGCCGTCGAGCGCATGATCCCGCGCGGCCCGCTCGGCCGCGACCAGATGCGCGCGCTTCACCTCTACAACGGCACCGAGCACCCGCACGGCGGCCAGGATCCCCAAGTCCTCGACGTCGCGTCGATGAACCGCAAGAACAAGGTTGGTGCCTGACATGGCCGAGAAGAAATCCGACAAGAAGTCCCTCTCCGATCTCGCCGCGCTGACCCAGGAGCAGCCGGCGGCCGAAGCTCCGGTTGCCGAGGCGACCGAGGAAGCATCGGCTCCCGCCGAGGAAGCTCCCGCGCCTCCCCCGCCGGTCGAAGCCGCTCCGCTTCGCGAACAACAGCTCGACAAGTTCGGCCGCGCTTACGCGACCGGCCGCCGCAAGGACGCCATCGCCCGCGTCTGGCTGAAGCCGGGCTCGGGCAAGATCGAGATCAACGGCCGCGAGCAGGAAATCTACTTCGCTCGTCCGACGCTTCGTCTCGTGATCAACCAGCCGTTCGGCATCGCCGGCCGCGAGGGCCAGTATGACGTCGTCGCAACGGTCGTCGGCGGCGGCCTCTCGGGCCAGGCGGGTGCCGTCAAGCACGGCATCGCCCAGGCGCTGACCCGCTACGAGCCCGCGCTTCGCACGGTCGTCAAGCAGGCCGGCTTCCTCACCCGCGACAGCCGCGCCGTCGAGCGCAAGAAGTACGGCCGAGCCAAGGCCCGCCGCAGCTTCCAGTTCTCGAAGCGCTAAGCTTCCAGTCCAGCGTTACGAAGGGCG
>DASTAU010000007.1:0-11253 GCA_035712425.1 Sphingomicrobium sp. | reverse complement strand
GCGCGCTTCACGCGCTCCAGAGCTGCAAGAAGCGCAAACGAGCCTTTGCGCTCGCCAAGCTTGCCGTAAATCCCAAAGAATGGGCGGTCCAAGGCGAAGCCGCCCCAAAGACGCGATTCGGATCCGCTTGCATTCGCGAGCTCGCGGCGCAAAGCGGCTAAATCAAGCGCGGGCCCGAAGGGCGTGAAGAGCTCGTCCGGCAGGCTGAAACCGGCGGGGGCGATGCGCGCCGGATCGACGCCGCGCGCTACCGCCCGTTCGGCAACGACGCCGGCAGCGATCACGGCTTGCGCCGAACGCAAGACGTGGTCGTAAAGCGGCTCGAATTGCTTGTGTCGCCAGAGGCGGCCCGAATCGCTCCCCGCCATGCGGACGACATGGGGCAAGCCCGCCATCTGGGCGGCCAAATGCCCCGCCACGCCATAGGGCTCCAGATAATGGGAAAAGACCACATCGATCGCGTGCTCGGAGCAAAGCCGCGCGGCGAGGGAAGAGAGTTTGGAGACGAACGCGCTCGCCATCGGCAAGTAAAGTTGCGAGCGGTCGACCGGATCGGTCCAGTGAACCGTCACCCGGCCGTCGCCGTAATCGGCCTCGCAGCGTGCCCAATCTTCCTCGCGCATATGCATGCAGAAAGGCGGCTCCGCCTCTTTTGCATTGGTGACGACGTGGACCTCATGTCCGCGCGCGGCGAGCTGATGCGCCGACCAATAGGTGCGCATGCTCACCCCGCCTTCGATCGGGGGGAACTTGCCGATCATGCAGATCTTCAAGCGCGCACCTCCAGAAGACCACGCTTCACGAGATCGGCAATGAGGGCGTCGGCGCCGGGCTTGCGGCCGAGGCAGCTCCGCTCCGTCCAATGGTCGAGCGCCGCGAGGAGGTCGAAGAGCGCCGGGGGAATCTCGAAAATCTCGGGCTCCAACGCCGCGCGGCTTTGGGCGATCACAAGCGGCGTATCGCGCCTCCTTGGCGCGGCCAAGGCGGGCGAGCGCTCGAAGAGGCTTCGCACATCGTGCTCGCACCGGACAAGCGCGACGGACTCGGCTCGCCGAACGGCATGAGCGCCGGCGGCGTTGCCATGTGCCGGCGGGCTGCGGCGACCGCGCCTTGGAAACTCGTCCCGACGAAAACGTGCCTTTGCGAGAGCAAGCTCGCATCGGGCAACGTCGCATGCATAGTTCGAGCGGCAGGGTCGCGATCGCTGCTGCTCCGACAGGAAATCCAGGAATTGCTGCGCCGTTTCCAATAGTCCGATGCTCGTCGGCGGGCATGCCTCGGCAAATGCTTGGAAGAGCTCCGTGCGCTCCGCTTTCAACAGATCGAGCGTGCGCGGAAAGACCCTTTCGAGCTTTTCCATTCGCTTCTCATGCGAGAAGCGCGCCTCGAAACCGAGCCGGACGCGGTCCATGCCGCGAAGCAGCGGCGGAAGCTCGTCATCCTGGCCGCTGCCGAAAATAGCCGGCGCGCTGGTCAGATAGGCGAGCAATTCGGTTTGTCGCTCGAGGAGCGTGGACCGTGGCTTCTCGCCCGCGCGTTCGAGCGCTGCCTTCCCGCGCTCGGCGAGCAGCGCGCGAATTCGGGCGACATCGGCCAAAATCTCGTCGCCGGCCTCGAGCCGGTCGTCGCGCTCGATGACAATCGTCTTCGGGTGGTGGCGCTCGAGAGCATAATCGAGAAGATCGAGCGTCTCCTCGCCGACCGGATGGGAGTGCGAGTCGGCGAGGATGGAGGCGCCAGAGCGGGCATCGCGCACCGCGATTCCGCCCGCCATGTGAATCTCTTGGACAAGCCCCGGCGACAAGGCGTCGAGAAAGCCGCGGGCGTCGAAGTGATGATTGCACGCATTGATGTGGAGATTTTCGATATCGAGCAACAGCCCGGCGCCGGACTCGCGGCAGATCAAGCCGATGAATTCCGCGTCCGACATGGTCGATTGAGGCCACTCGAAAACATTTGCGATATTCTCGAGCAGAAAAGGCACGCCAAGCCGCGACCGGATTTCGCGGATTTTTGCGATGATCTGTTCCGCGACTGCCTCGGTTCGCGGCAAGGGCAAGAGATTGCCGAGATCGCGGCCTGGGACGCGCGTAAAGGCGAGGTGCTCGCTATAGGCGGGGGCCTTCAGCCGATCGATGATGACGCCGACCTGGTCGAGATAGGCTGGATCGAGCGGAGAATCCGTGCCGATCGAGAGCCCGATTCCATGCGCGGTGAGCGGAACGCGATCGACGAGCTCATCAATTTGCCGGCGCTGCGCGGGGCCGGCATAGATGCAGTGATCGATCGTGATTTCGAGCACATCGAAACATGCCAGATGCGCGCGTGTCCAATCCGCGAGCGGGGCGC
Source organism: Sphingomicrobium sp. (assembly GCA_035712425.1). GTDB lineage: Bacteria > Pseudomonadota > Alphaproteobacteria > Sphingomonadales > Sphingomonadaceae > Sphingomicrobium. The sequence continues at coordinate 8,904 of DASTAU010000007.1, read as the reverse complement.
GGTAGCCGATACCCACCCCCGGCGTGGTGCTTGGGCCGGCATTCGCTGGGGGCGCCGTTCCGATCCGTTGCGCCGGCCGCCGCTCGGACTTCATCGATCGCGCGGTGCGCTGAGCCCGAGGGTTTGCAGCCGGATGGGTTGGCTGGCAAGGAAATCGGCTGCCATCCGGCCCAACGCCTCATAGGCCTCCTCGAGAACCGGACCATGCAGCGTATAGCCCGGTGCGGGCTTGCACCGCCCGGCGGGATTTTCGTATTCGTGCAAGGGATAGCAAATCCGCCGGCCTTTGCCCTGCGCGATCCAACCGTTGGCCGCATCGATCAGCTCTTCCATCGTTTCCTGGAAGAAGGGATCGGCGCTGACGACGACGCCCATCATTCCGGCCTTCTCGATCTCGGCAAAGGCGGGTCGATAAGTGGCGGCGCTGTTGGCGCTGCCTTTGCTCACGCTCCCCGCCCTGATCACGGGACCGCGGCCCCCGGCCGTCCAAGCGGCGGTTTCGGCGGCAGCCATCGAGGAACTCGGGTTGGAGAGGAGGCATATCTTGCTTTCCGGAATGCCCAAGGCGGTAAGGTGAGCAATACGGTGCGGATTTTCCGCGAAGGATTCGAGGCTCACGCCGCCGCGAAAATATCCCTGGCCGTGGCTCGGGAATACACCTGGCGTGCCGCCGACGAGCGAGATGAATGGCAGGGTCGCGCCCGTATCCTTCGCGGCTTCCTGTGCAACCACCAAGCCGCCCGCCGTCACGATCAAGCCAATCCTGATGTCGTTGTTCAGCGCTTGCAGAGCCTCGTTCAGCGACTTCGCGTCGTATCCGCGATTGTCTTTCACATTCAGGTAGACCTCGCGGCCGAGCCCTTTGAGAAAGGCATCCGCCAGGCCGGTTCCGCTGAAGGAAATACTCGACAACACGCCAATGCCCTGCGTCGGCGATGCTGGCATCTGGGACCTCCCCTTCGAACGTGTTTCGCTCTTTTCGCTTGCGATCGGTTCGTTTCGTCGGTGCGGGGCTAAGACCCGCAGCCGCATCCGCATCCGCAGGAGTGAACATCCTTGTTCTTCCAACGCGGATGGTCCCGATTAGGATAAAGCCTCCAGCCGAGGACGAAATGCTGACCGTTCTTGTCGTGTTTCTTGACGGCCCGCATCGCCTTCTCGATCAACCGCGCCAGCTCGCGGTTTTCCGCGTAAGCGCATTTATCGGCGGCGTTGACGTGCTTGGCGTCGGTCTTGACGCCGGGAAGCGGCAAGCGCCCCTTGCCCGCCGCCGTCTTGCGAGCCGAGCGTTTCACCGTCGCGCGGCTGAGCTTCGGGTAGATTTCCGGCATTGTCGTCCCTCCTCGTTCGGGTTTCTACGCGAGCCGACGGGCTCGCGCTTGTCCATTCGGCGTTCCGCGCCGATGCATGCCGACGATCAGCGATTTCCATTCGGCTTCCAGATCGGCCAGCCTGCGGCCGTAAATCTCGGACCATCGTTCGGGTAGGCCGGCTTCGAGGCGTCCCGGGGTCAGCGGCGTCGCGCGGTAGAGTCTCTGAAATCGCGCGAGCCCCTGCGATTCGATCAGGAATTCGACGAAAGAGCCGACGATGGCGTAGATGGTTGCTTGGACATCGGCTTGCCGTTCATGGCGCTGGCGCGCCGCGGCGAGCGCCAAGGGATTGGGCGTCGGTGTCGCGTCGAGCCCGGCGAGTTGGACGCTCGCGAGAGCATCGGCTTTCCCTGAGACGATTTCGAGCAGGCCGTCGCGCGCCAAGCCGTGCAGCGGTCGGCCGAAATTGGGAAAGGCGGGATTTCCCCCGAGAAGCGCTTGAAGATAGGTCGCGAGACCTTCCGCAAGGAACCGGTTGCCGTTCGGCAGATAGACATGCGTCAGTTCGTGCAGGATTGCCGCCTTGCCGCTGACCACCCGCCAAGACGGAAATTCCAGTACGCCGCTGCGGCGCTCCCAGGCCGGCACCAGCGCCCGCGAAATCTTGTAATCATCGGAGACCAGCACGTGCAGCCCTGAAATGGGCAGCGTCGTCGGCAGGTCTTGCCAGTGGGCCAGCCAGGCATGAAGGCTTGCCAATTCGCGGCGAAAGTCGGCGCAGAAGGATGCGCGCTCGCTCGGAGATAGGTTTTGCTCGCTGGCGCCCGCGAAGTCGAAGCGGATCGTAATCTCTCGCGAGGCTCGATCTCGTCCTTTACGCGCACGCGCCGACCATTGCATCCGCGCCGAAGCAGGGATGGCAAGCCGCAAAGGCGAGCAAAGCCGTTGCAAAAGCATCCGCACAACCAGCCCTCGCTGGCAACACGCTCATGCCGCTTGATCTGACGCTTGTGCCACCCACGGTTTTACGGCGAGGTTTTCTCTGCGTCCGTAATCCGTACTTCTATTTTGCTTGCACTATACCGTGACGAGAAAAACGAGACAATAATCATTATGAATGATCGTGCGTCAAAGCATTTTCGTTTAGCGTAGACGGGGACATCCCCGCGGCATGCGACAAGCCGAGAAATTCAGACGCGACTCGCGATATCACTGAGCGCGCTGCGCTGCAGGATGCTGATCCAGCGTTCATCGAGACTCACCAAGCCGCGACGCTGCCAATCCTTGAGGCAGCGATTGACGTTCTCGCGGCTCGCATTGATCATGCTCGCGAGCTCGCTCTGCGAGAGGGACAGTTTCGGCGCACTGCCGCCCGATTGTCCGATGCGCTCGAGAAGGACTTTCGCCAATCGCGCCGGCAGCTCGAAGAATGCAATCTCCGACATGCGCTCGTCCGATTTCCGCAGCCTTGCGCATATCAGCTCGAGCAGCTTCAAGCAGACCTCCGGCCGCTTCTCGATCAGCGGTAAGACCTCCCGCCGCTCGAGCGCCGCCACCGTGCAATTGGTCAGCGCCGTTGCATCTGCCGAGCGGCCCTTGCCGTCGAGCAGAGCGACCTCGCCGAGAATGTCGCCGGTGGAGAGATCGGCGAGGATGACGGTCTTTCCGGTCGGTCCGGGAAGCGACACCCGCACGGTGCCCTTGAGGATCACCATCATGCTCTGGCCGGGAGCGCCGATGTGGAAGATCGGCTCGCCCGATTTGAACTGGCGGTGGTGCACGCGCGATGCAAGCTCTTCGCGCGCCGCATCGTCGAGCGCGCGGAACAACAGGCATTTGCCCAAATGCCTGACGACGTCTTGCGATATTGCGTCATGTGTCAAAGCGCGCCGCCTTTCTTTGAACATGATCCCGCAAGGAAAGGCAAACGGGTCGCCCGGCAGCTCATCGTGCCGCCAGCAGATTATAGGTCCTCACCGGGCGGCTGAAGCCCTTCAAGGCCAGCTCGCCGACGGGCTCCGCCGCCGCGAGCGCCGAGATCGCGGCAAATACTTTGCTGTCGATAAAGATTTGCGTGTCGCCCGCTTCCGCACAAAGCCGCGCGGCGAGGTTTACGACCATCCCGACGGCGGCATAGTCAAACCGGCGCTCGAAGCCGATCCGGCCGAGGGTGGCATAGCCGTGAGCGATCCCGATCGCAAATCCGAGATTGTGGTCGAGTTGACGCCATTTCGCGGTCATACGCGAGACGGCGTCGCGCATTTCGATCGCCATGCGTGCGGCGCGGCTGCAAGGGTCCGGGCAGGGAACCGGATCGTTGAACCAGACTAGGAGCCCGTCGCCCGTGAACCGCTCGAGCGTCCCTTCGTACTTGTCGATGAGCCGGCCGAGCGTCGCTTGGTACTCGCGCAGCAGCGCCATGACGTCTTCGGGTTCGGACGTGTCGGAAAAGGCCGTGAAGCCGCGAAGGTCGCAGACGACGACCGTGATCTCGCGTCGATGGCTTTCGAGGATTCTTTCATTGCCGGTGGAGACGATCATCTCCGCAATCTGCGGCGAGAGAAAGCGCTTCAGCTGGCCGATGCGCTCGATCTCGCCGACCTGATCGGCCACGCGCTGCTCCAAGGCCCGGTTCCATTCGGCAAGGTCGCGCGCATGGGCGGTGACGCGATCGTGCAGCTCTTTGAGGCGCAGCATCGATTTGACGCGGGCCACCAGCGCGATTTGGTCGACGGGCTTGGTCAGATACTCATCCGCCCCGGCCTCGAGGCCCGCCACGACGTCGCGGCTGTCGGACCGTGCCGTAACCAGGATGATCGGCACGAATGGCAGGCCGGGATCGGCTTTCAACCGGCGGCAGACCTCAATTCCATCGATCTTCGGCATCATCACGTCGAGCAGGATCAGGTCCGGCTGACGGCGCCTTGCGATTTCGAGTGCCTGCTCGCCGTCCGCCGCCTCGAGAAATTCGTAGCCGTTCGCCGCGAGACGGGTCTTGACGATGTCGCGGTTGGCTTCGTTGTCATCGACGATCAGTATGCGTGCCGGATCTTGCATTCCCGTTACCGCCGCTCCCTCAAACGTAGCGCCTGATCTTCGCCAGCAAGTCGCGCGGACTAAAGGGCTTTGACACGTAGTCATCGCAGCCGGCGAGACGAGCCTTTTCCTCGTCGCCGCTCAGCGCGTAGGAGGTCACAACGATGACCGGGATCGACCGCAGGCTGGGATTGGCCTTGATGCGCCGCGTCGCCTCGTAGCCGTCGAGAACCGGTAGCTGAATGTCCATGAGAATGACGTCGGGCCGGCTCGTTTCGGCGAGCGCGACCGCTTCCTCGCCGTTTTCGGCCTCGATGATCTCGAAACCGGCGCTGCCCAAAAGATCGCGCAGGATTTGCCGGTTGTCTTCGTGGTCCTCGACCACGAGCACGCGCTTTTTCATACGCGCTCCATCTGCCGTTCCACCGTGACCGGAAGGCTGATCGTGAAGGTCGAGCCTTGGCCGAGTTTCGATTCGAGCCAAATCTTGCCGCCATGCATGTCGATGATCTGCTTGGCGATCGCCAGGCCAAGGCCTGTTCCGCCCTTGGCTTTCGTGGTCGAATCGTCGATCTGGTGAAATTCGTCGAACACCTTTTGCTGCTCGGCGGGCGCAATCCCGGGGCCGGTGTCGCGCACAGCGATGCGGAATCGCCCCTTCTCGGCCGAAGCGACCACTGCGACCTCGCCGCGGTCGGTGAATTTGATGGCGTTGCCGACGAGATTGAGCAGGACTTGAGCGATCCGCCGGGCGTCGCCATGGCCGATCGGAAGGCCCGATGCGACATCGAGTGCGAGCCTCAACCGCTTTTCGGCGGCAAGGGGCTCGAGCGAAGCGACGACGCCATGAAGAACGTCCTCGAGCGAATAAGCGGTGACGGAGAGCGCCATCTGCCCCGCTTCGATCTTCGAGAGATCGAGCACGTCGTTGATCAAGCCCAGCAAATGCTGGCCGTTCGTCTGAACGCGTTTCAGAACGTCGCGGATCTTGCTCGGCACTTGCCCGTAGATATCGTCGAGCACAAGCTCGGTATAGCCGAGGATGGCATTGAGCGGCGTACGAAGCTCATGGCTGACATTGGCGAGGAATTGCGATTTGTGCTGGCTTGCGACCTCGAGCTGCTTGCTCTTTTCGTCGATCTCGGTGAAGAGGCTGGCATTGTGAATCGCCAGCGCCGATTGTGCCGCGAAGGTCTGAAGCAGCTCGACGATGGCCGGGGGAAATGACCCCGGCGCACGGCGCCGGACGACGAGCGCGCCGATGATGCGAGTCCCGCGGAGCAGGGGCACCACCAGAAGGGCACGAAAGCCGGCCTCGAGAACGAGGGATTGGAGCGGGAGATGAGGCGTTTCCAGGAGATCAGGAATCTGGATCGGCTGGCCGGTTTGGGCCGCTTCGCCGATGGTGGTGTCGCCGAGTTCGGCCTGATGGCGCGTGATTGCGTCGATGAGGTCGTCGGACATACCGTGCGTCGCGCGCAGCTCGAATTCTTGGCGGCGGTCGGCGTAGACGTAGATCGCGCCGGCATCCGTCTCGGAGAGCTGGACGGCTTTCGCAACGATCGTGGCGAGGACCGACGACACATCGAGCGTCGAGTTTACCGCTTGGCTCACTTCGCCGAGCGCACGGAGCTCCTCGACCAATTGCGCCAGTTCGCGGGTGCGCATTTCGACCTTTTTCTCGAGATCGGCGTAGGATTGCTGGAGACGGCTACCCATGTCATTGAACTGGTCGGCGAGCACTTCGAGCTCGTCGCCGGTCTTGATCGAGATCCGTTGGGCAAAGTCGCCGCTGCCGATGCGCAAGGCACCGGCGCGCAAAGCGAGGATCGGCCCGACCATCCTGCGGGCGAGGAAAAATCCGGCGAAGCCCGCGAGGATGAGCGCCGCCGACAGAAGCAGGCTCGAGCGGAGGATCGCCGTATAAAGAGGGCCATAGGCTTCGGCGACCGGAAGCTCGACGAAGACGAGCCATCCCATAGGCGCGGCGACGGCGTAAGCGGTCAGCACCCTGCGGCCGTGGATATCGTCGGCGATCTGGACGGCGTCGGCGCTCCTCTTCTCCGTTGCGTCTCGTGCCGCGCGAAATTGCATGAGGCGGGACATGTCGGTGTTTCGCAGTACGAGGCTGATATCGGGATGCGCGATCAGCCGACCCTGCCGGTCGACGACATAGGCGACCCCGCGCTTGCCGACTTTGATGTGAGAGACCACGTCCCACATCAATTTGAGATTGACCTCGGCCACGCTGACGCCGTTCTCGCGCCGCGTTCCGGCGAGCGCCAAGGTTATATAGGGTTCGGATTCGTGCAGGAAGTAGACCGGGCTTATGTAGATTTTGTGCGCGAGGGCTTCGGTGAATTCGGGCGCCTGTGAGAAGTCGCGGTCGCTGCCGACGATGTCCATGGCGATGCGAGAGACGCGCAGCCGTTCCTTGCCGGCCGAATCAAGCAAGGCCAATTCCGTTACCGCCGGAACCTGGCGAAGCAGCCGCAGCGCGTCGAAGCGGCGTTGCTCGAGGCTGTTCGCCGACCATGACAATTGCGTTGTCCAGCCGACCTGACGTTCGATCTCGTCGACGAATTCACCGAGCTTGGCCGCCGCCGATTGCGCCTGTTCCTGCTGCAAGCGGATGAGGGAGTTCTCATGGTCCTGGTATGAGAACCAGATCTCGAGCAGTCCATTGGCGAGAAGGACGATCGAGACCACCGCGACAAACAAAACGACATATTTCCGGAAGAGGCGCCCGCGCACGCGCAGCGCCCGCCCGGGCCGAGGCGCGGCGCGATCCTTGCTCGGCGGCATCACTCGATCCCCTCGGCAAATCGCGGTGAAGGGGGCGCGCACGCGCCGTTGCCTAAAGAGGCGCGCGGCGGCCTCGCCCTCATGAGGCTCGCGAAATCACCCTGCGCATGCCGCCATCGCATCGGGCCATCTCCTTTTCAGCCGGTCGTGCCCGAGACAGCCTTGCCGAGGATTATACGCTGCAGGTGTCATCCTGCGGAAAAGCAAATTTTTCAGGCGGTTGGCCGGACACTTGCATGCTCGATGGACGGCCCAAAGAGTGGCCTTGCCGGGGAGAATTGCCTGTGACACCCGTCACAGCCCGGCCTTTGGAAGCCTGATATCAGTATCCCCGAGCCGCCCACCACCGAGACGGATTGGCGTGCGGCAAGAAGCAGCTCGCAACACAGCAGGCGTTTAAGAGCGGCACTGTCGAAGTGCTCGCCGAGGGAGACAAGAAATGAGTTTCCGAAGCTTCATCCGCCGTTGGTTGGTATGCGGTCTCTGCTCGGGGACCGGTCACGCCCACAACCCGCATCTCTCGCCGGCCCAGGCGATCGGCGCCTTGGTCTCATCGCTCGGCGGCGATCGAGCCGATTTCAGGGCAACACCCGGAAAGCTCGCAATCCTCGTTTTGGCTTACGAGGAGGTGAGGGAACGCGGCTGGCGCGGGGGCACAGGGCCCCGCCAATCCGCTGCGTTCTGGACCCCGGCACGCGCGAGAAGGGAGCACGCGGACGGCGATGACGCGCTGCGGCCCAGCCATGAGGAGGATGGAGGTTCTCCCGGGCTCCATGCATACGCCAATGCACCCGTGCTCGATGCGGTTTTCTCGGGAACCGGGTCGTGGGTGGTTCCGCAACCGATCCCGAATTGGGCAGGGCCGATCTCGCCCCAATGCTGCGTCATCGCAGCCTGAAACCGGCCGGGAACCAATCGTCAGAGCGCGTCGATCGATCCATCGTTCGGAGAGGGAGGGTTTGATGGACCAGGTGAGCAGCATGTCGGCCTTCGTCCAGGTCGTGAATGCCGGCAGCTTCACGGGCGCCGCGCGGCGCCTCGAGATATCGCCGACGAGCGTGACGTCTCGCGTCCAGTCCTTCGAGCAGCAGCTCGGGGTTCGGCTTCTCAACCGCACGACGCGGAAGGTGAGCCTGACCGAGGAGGGAGAAGCGTTCTACGAGCGCTGCAGCCGCATCCTCGCCGAGCTTGCGGAGGTCGAAAGCCTCGCCGGCGCGCTTCAAGCGAAGCCGAACGGGACGCTGAGATTGAATGCGGATATCCGTTTGGCGCATGTCATCGCCCCTTTGGTGGGCGAATACGCTGCGCTCTATCCCGACATCTCCTGCGAGCTCATCGTCGCGGAGAGGCTGGGCGACATGGTCGAGGAGAAGTTCGATCTGGCGATCTTCGCAGGCCCCTTGCGCGATTGCTCGCTGATCAGCCGGCGTCTCGGCGTTGCGCGGCTGGTTCTCTGCGCGGCACCCGCCTATATCGCCGCGCATGGCTCGCCCGAGCATCCGCGGGATCTCTCGACGCGCAATTGCCTCGATCTCGTGAGCGCCTCGGCTGTCAATCACTGGCGCTTTGCCGGGAAGGATGGCGAGCACGCGGTCGATGTCGCGGGCAATTTGCGCAGCAACAGCATCGAGGGGCTACGGGCGGGGGCGCTCGCGGGACAAGGGATCTGCCTTTTGCCGTTCTCCTGCGTCGCCGATGATCTCGAGCGCGGAATGCTCGTTCGCCTGCTGCCCGGCTATGACGTCGCGCC
>DASTAU010000006.1:0-5544 GCA_035712425.1 Sphingomicrobium sp. | reverse complement strand
GTGATGCAGCCGGAGACTCGCGAGGTCTGGCGGCGGATCGTCAACCAGGGCTGGACCGACGCGCTTCGAGCGCTGCACCCGAACGAAGAGAAGCTCTACACCTTCTGGGACTACACCGCCGGCTGCTGGCAGCGAGACCTCGGCTTCCGGCTCGATCATTTGCTGTGCTCGCCCGAGGCCGCCGACAAACTCGTGGACGCGGGCGTCGATAAATGGGCTCGTGGGGAGGAGAAGGCATCCGACCATGCGCCGACCTGGGTGGAGCTGAGCTAGGCAGGGCCTATCCCGCCTGGCGTTGCAGCTCGTATGAGGCGAGGCAGCGGTCGCCGAGCGGCTTGTAGCCCGCGTAGCACATCTCCCTGATGCTCTGAGTCACAGGATGGTTGGGCCCGCAATATCGCACCGCCTTCGCGATGCTGTAGGGAGTGTCTCCCCACGCGTTGCGGTGGTCCAGGCGTGCTCCGCCATCGACCAGGGTGCGGACCATCAGGACCATTTGCTCCTGGTCGTGCCCACGATCCCATTCACACCTATTTAGAACCATGGTGAGCGCGCCATTGTCCTGATCGTCGAACGGGCGATTGGGATTCCAGCCCGCGGCCAGCAACTGCTCGATGGCGCCAACGTCCAATCTACGCAGCGCGTTTGCTGCGTCGCGCTGGGTAAAGACACGATCATTCGCGGCGGCCTCTCGCTGCATCGGCCCTACGATCAAGGCAGCAATGACCATCGCGACGGACAGGGCAGCGACCAAAGGAGTCTGCCACACATGCCGGACACGTGCCTCGGCGAAGGTTAAAGCTTGTGCAGGTGCAGGAGCCGCAACTGCTGAGGCGCATTCCCCGACTTCGATTGGAACGCCAATCCGGTAACCGATCTTCGGCACCGTCTGAATGATATGCGAGTCGCGCTGCTCGTCGCCCAAGGCCGATCGCAACTTGTGCACGGCGGTCGTCAACGAGGCTTCGACCACCGTGACGTCCGGCCATATCTGGTCGAGTAACTCATCCTTCGAAACCAGTTCGCCCCCTCGAAGGAGGAGAGCGCGAAGGAGTTCCAGCGGCTTGGTCTCGATGGCGACGCCGCGGCCGTCGACGAGCAAAATCCAGTTTGCTTCATCGAAAACGCAACCGGCGAAAAGCCAGCGGCGTCGGCAACGCGAGGCAACACTACTGGGTCTCAGATCGGGCATGCTTCACGCGCCCTTCAGAAAACCTTCAGAACGGCATCATGACAGAGGGCAGCAATTTACCGCAAGTTGTCGGTCGTTAACTGGCGGCTTGAGGGCGAGCAATCTGTTGGTCTCGCCGGTGCGCGAGTTTCGGGGGGTTCATCATGGGCAGTAGGGCGACCAAGATGCGGCTGCTTGCCGCAACCGGAATGTGCATCGTTTCATCGGCGGCTCTTGCGCAGGATTACGGTCTGCAAAGCACCGACTCGACGCCGATCAGCAACCCGTCCGGAACCACGCTTCAGGGCGCAAAGACCGGTATCTTGTCCACCGGCTCACAGCTCAATCTCGACAATGCGGGAACGATCCGAGGCGACGGAACCGCAGTTACAGGGCGGATCGCGGATGCGGGCATCCTCGTAACGGGCGGCCCAGCCGCAATCACCAACAGCGGCAGCATCACCGGTGCGGGCTTCGGAATCACTACCGGAATATTCTCCGACCCGGACACGAATGCGCCAAGCGGCCGAGCGATCGGTTCGACCATCATCAATAGCGGCACGATCATCGGCGATAATAACGACGGCATCCGTCTGATGGGCGGGGGAACCGTGACCAACAGCGGTTACATCGCCGGACGGGTCGGCGCCGGAGCCGACGGCATTTCGATGTTTTCCTTCTTCGACCAGGACCTCAACAACTTCACGACCATTGGCAGCGTCGATAACCTTGCCAGCGGGGTCATCGAAGGAAACCGCTTCGGGGTGATCCTCAGCAACGGCGGCATCGTGAACAATGCGGGCACGATCAGCGGCAATAGCGGCAGCATCCTGATGCAGGCGGGCGCCGTCGGGGTCGAGCCGCCGAGGAACGGCACGGTCAACAACAGCGGCACGCTGAACGGGACCGTCCAATTCAACAATCTCGCCAACGCAAGCGTGACCAACAGCGGCACCATCACGTCGCCTAACGGAGCCGGGGTTTTCACGACCGCGCCAGGCGGATCGCTTTTCATCGACAATCAGGCCTCGGGAGCGATTACCGGGGCGACCAAAGGAATCGAAAGCGACGGGTCGAGTTTGTCCGTCACCAACGCTGGCGTGATCCGAGGTGACGGAACGGCCGGTGGAAGTATCTCTGCCGACGGCGGCATTGTCATCAGCGGCGGTCCTGCCAACATCACCAACAGCGGCGATATCAGCGGTGCGCGTTTCGGGATTACGACGCTCTACTTCACCAATCCCGACAACAGCATCGAGGGCCGCGCGATCGGGTCCGTCATCACCAACAGCGGCACCATCATCGGCGATAACGGCAGCGGCGTTCGCCTGTTCGGCGGCGGCTCGGTAACCAACAGCGGCGATATCGAAGGCCGCGTCGGAGCGGCCGCGGACGGCATTACAATGCTCGCCTTCAACGGCCAGGACCTAACCGGCCAGACCGGTATCGGGACCGTCGACAACCTCGCCGGCGGAACCATCCTTGGCGCGCGCTACGGGGTGAACCTTTTCGGCGGCGGGACGATCCACAACGCGGGACGGATCAGCTCCACGATCATTCAGGGAACGCAGGGCAGCGAGCGAATCTGGTCGGGCGACATGACCAATAGCGGAGTTGTCGACGGCGTCGCGAACTTCTTCGCGCTGAAAAGCGCCAGCCTGGACAATAGCGGGACGATCGGCGGGACCGCTGGATTCTCTCAAATCACCGACGCTACCATGACCAACAGCGGCACGGTCGAAGCTTTCACCTATTTCAACTATGTCGACCACGCGTCCCTCACGAATAGCGGTTTCCTGAACGACTTCGTTCAGTTCAACATCGGCGATGGTTCCCTGACGAACAGCGGATCGATCGTCACCGGCGTCAACGCTTCGTTCTACGGCATTGGCGGCGCGGTTTTCAGCAATGGCAACTTCGTCGTGGACAACCAGGCGACGGGCACGATCGTCGGCAATACCAGCGGGATCGATCATCTCGGCCCGTCGCTCACCGTCAACAATGCCGGGATCATTCGCGGCGACGGTACGGTCAGCAGCCTCACGGTACCGAATGCGGGCATCGTCTTTTCAGGCGGTCCTGCGAACATCACCAACAGCGGCACGATCTCCGGCGCGAAATTCGGGATCGCGAGCGCTCTCTACACCGACCCGGTCACAAACCAGGTGAGCGGGCGCGCGATCGGTTCGGTCATCGACAACAGCGGTTCGATTATCGGCGACAACGGTCACGGCATTCGCCTGATCGGCGGCGGCTCCGTGACGAACAGCGGCTATATCGCGGGCCGTTCGGCCGGCGGAGCGGTTGCCGATGGGATTTCGATGTTTCCATCTAACGACCAGGCGGCGGCCAACAGCATCGGGACGGTGACCAACCTCGCTGGCGGCACAATCGAAGGAAATCGCGTCGGCGTGTTGTTGAGCGGCGGAGGCTCGATCAGCAATGCGGGAACGATACAAGGCAATCTAGCGGGCGTCGCAATCCAATCCGGAAACTTTGCTGGAAGAATCGGGACGTTAGCAAACAGCGGCACGATCGGCGGTGGTGCGGAGTTCATCGGCCTCGACAGCGGGACTCTCACGAACAGCAGTACCGGTATCATCAACGGTGGGAGCGCCGGCGCCATCTCGATCGACGGGGGCGTTCCCGCCGCGGTCGCAAGCGTCTCGAACGCCGGGACCGTTGCGGGATCGGTAGCATTCTTTGAGCTCTCGAGCGCCAATCTCTCCAACAGCGGATCGATCGTCGGCGGGGGAACTTCAGCCACTCCGGACGGCTCGGCCATCTACAGCGACAGCGCGCTGACCATCGGCAATAGCGGAACGATCCAGGGCGATCACGGTGTCGGCTTGTCGTTCGATGGCGGCGGCTCGCTGGCCAATACGGGGTCGATCACGTCGAACACGGTTCAAGCCATCACCGCCTCGAAACGCGTGACGCTGACCAACGCCGGCACGATCTCCGGTACCGGAGGGACCGCGGCCACGCTGAGCGATTTCAATGACGACGTCGTGCTTCAAACCGGCTCGAACATCATCGGTACAGTGAACGGGGCGGGGGGAAGCGATACGCTGTCGCTGACCGGCTCGGTTAGTTCACCGAGTTCGTTGCAGACCATCGGCAATTTCCTGAACTTCGAGAATCTGAATGTCCTGTCCGGTTACTGGACCGTGCCCGGAAATGCCGGGACCTTTGCCTCCACGACCCTTAGCGGGGGCGCACTGGCGGTGAATGGAAGCATTACCTCGCCGATCTCGGTCGGTGGTGGCGCAATGCTGGCCGGGACCGGCACGATCATCGGCAACACGACGATGAACAGCGGCGGCCTTCTCGCCCCGGCCGGAAGCAGCCTCGGCACCCTCAGCATCGTCGGCAATGTCGCCTTCAATACCGGGTCGACGTTTAGCGTGCAGACCAGCCCTGACGGCAGCTCCGACAAGCTTGCGGTCACCGGAGCCGTGACCATCACCAAGGGGACGAACATCCAGGTCCTGGCGGGGATCGCGCATTACGCGCCGACAACCAGTTACGTCGTGCTGACCGCGACTGGCGGAATCTCCGGCAAGTTCGCCAACGTCCTCACCGACTATGCCTATTTCAAGGCGACGGTGAACACCCAGCAAAAGGGCACGATCACCATCCAGATCGCACCCAACGGAAAGCCGCTTCCGTCAGCTGCCTCCGCCTTGGCGTTCAGCACCGCATCGGCGGTCGACGCGCTTGGCCTGAACAGCCAGCTTTACCAATCGGTCCTCTACCAGTCGCTCACGGGGGCGCGGCAGGCGTTCAATGCGCTATCCGGCTCAGGGTACGGCCGCCTCGATGCGATCATGAACCAGGATCTCGGAAGGCTCACTTTCGCCTCCGCCGCCGCGAATACCGATGCTCCCTCGCTCGCATGGACGAATATCAACGCGCTGACGGCGCGGGGAGCAGCCAACGGGGCCTTGCGCCGCCGCGGAGCCTTTTCGCTATTCATGGTCGGAGGCCGCTACGGCACGTCGCTGGCTTCGAATGAAGTGAGCGGCGACGTGGACACCCGCTTCCTTGCTGGCGCCGTCGCTTATCACTCGGGACGCTTCAGCGGATTGGCGGGTATCACGAGCGCCTGGCACGATGCGGCAATCACCCGCACCATCATCTATCCCGGCTTCGCCGAGCGCAGCCAGGCGCGCTACCGCTCGACCACTTCGCGACTTGAACTGGAAGGCGACTACGATCTTGCGCACGGGTCCGGCATCAACGCCACGCCCTACCTGGGCTACGCCCACCTGATCATCGCGGCTCCGGCATTTTCGGAGAGCGGAGGCTTTTCGGCAGTCGCCTTCGGTCGCGAAAATAGAGCGATCGACCAGGTACGCCTTGGCTTGAGG
>DASTAU010000005.1:0-2289 GCA_035712425.1 Sphingomicrobium sp. | reverse complement strand
GACTATGCGAACATCGACAAGGCGCCGGAAGAGCGCGAGCGCGGGATCACCATCTCGACCGCTCACGTCGAGTACGAGACCGACAAGCGCCACTATGCGCACGTCGATTGCCCGGGCCACGCCGACTATGTGAAGAACATGATCACCGGCGCAGCGCAGATGGACGGCGCGATCCTGGTCGTGTCGGCCGCCGACGGCCCGATGCCGCAGACCAAGGAGCACATCCTGCTCGCCAAGCAGGTCGGCGTTCCGACCATGGTGGTGTTCCTCAACAAGGTCGACCAGGTCGACGATCCGGAGCTGCTCGAGCTCGTCGAGCTCGAGATCCGCGAGGAGCTTTCGAAGCGCGACTTCGACGGCGACAACATTCCGATCGTCGCCGGCTCGGCGCTTGCCGCCCTCGAGGACAGCAACAAGGAGCAGGGCCACGACGCGATCCTGAAGCTGATGGACGCGGTCGACGAGTGGATTCCAACCCCGGAGCGTCCGCTCGACAAGCCGTTCCTGATGCCGATCGAGGACGTGTTCTCGATCTCCGGCCGCGGCACCGTCGTTACGGGCCGTGTCGAGCAGGGCATCGTCAAGGTTGGCGAGGAAGTCGAGATCGTCGGCATCCGCGACACCCAGAAGACGGTCGTCACCGGCGTCGAGATGTTCCGCAAGCTGCTCGACCAGGGCCAGGCGGGCGACAATATCGGCGCGCTGCTCCGCGGCGTCGGCCGTGAGGATGTCGAGCGCGGCCAGGTGCTGTGCAAGCCCGGCTCGATCAAGCCGCACACCGACTTCTCGGCCGAGGTCTACGTCCTGTCAAAGGACGAGGGCGGCCGTCACACGCCGTTCTTCGCCAACTATCGTCCGCAGTTCTACTTCCGGACGACGGACGTCACCGGCGAGGTTCAGCTCCCCGAGGGCACCGAAATGGTGATGCCAGGCGACAACGTGAACCTCGGCGTCAAGCTGATCGCCCCGATCGCGATGGATCAGGGTCTGCGCTTCGCGATCCGCGAAGGCGGCCGCACGGTCGGCGCAGGGGTTGTCGCGAACATCACGAAGTAAGTCTCGCGCCTGAGGGCGCTGGATTGATGAAGGGCCCGGTGCTTCGCTGAAGTGCCGGGCCTTTTGTTTTGTCCGGTGGTGCCGACGCTGCGAGCAGCGGATGCCAGTTTTCGACCAAAGTTGCCATTAGCAGCGCGGCACCTCAGCCGCCGATGCGAAGGCCCGAATAGGTGACGAGCCAATAAATCAAGAGTGACGCAATCAGCACCAGATGCAGCTTTCGCTGTCGCGGCGTCACCACAAGAACAGCTGCGACGACGGGCACCGTGAGTACGGCCGGAACTCGCGCCAACATATGGTGAAGGTCGTAACTCGCGCTAGTCAGCTTGAAGTAGAACCAATGACCGACATAGCTGATTTGAAAGAGCAGAAAGAACGTCCAGATGGAGCGCGCATTGTCGCAGTAGAAAGTGGCGAGATTTTCGTTCGGGAGCGGGTCGTCGGGTAGGACCGCAGTGGCCATGAGGAACAGCAGCACCAGTTCCACGATGATGCTCAACAGGAATGGATAATTGAGGATTTCCGGCCGCCCGTGAACCGCCCAGATATCAAACCACATGCTGAAAAGGACGACGAACGTGAGCGCAGCCGCCAGCAGCGTTCGCGCATCCCAGGAAATCGTTCTGCGATGTCGGAACAGCTTGTGAAAGCTCACCGCTAGGTCGCTCATAGCAATGCCGACGACGATCGACACGAGCCCCATGGCGTAGTCGAACGCTTCCATCGCCAGCCCCTGGCTTCAAACTTGGGGGTATCTTAGCGCTCTAATGGCAGCTTTCCACCCATTGCTGACATTAGGGCGCACAGGGGTTGATCTCACCGTCCCACCTCTGTAGAGGCGCGTTCACCGACGGGGATTCGTCCCGGTCACCAATATTCAGCTGAGGTCGTCCGTTCCGGGAAACCGGGTCAAGCGGGTGCGGCCTCTTGTTTTTCGGGCTGGCAACAGCCCGGCGGCTCTTTCGCATCGGTAGGGACATGGAAACGCAGAATATCCGGATTCGCCTGAAGGCGTTCGATCATCGAGTGCTCGACCAGGCTACTGGCGACATCGCCGACACGGCGCGCCGCACCGGTGCTCTCATCCGCGGACCCATTCCCCTTCCGACGCGTATCGAGAAGTTCACCGTCAACCGCTCGCCGCACGTCGACAAGAAGTCGCGCGAGCAGTTCGAGGTGAGGACCTACAAGAGGCTGCTCGACATCGTGCAGCCGACGCCGCAGACGGTCGAC
>DASTAU010000004.1:0-3250 GCA_035712425.1 Sphingomicrobium sp. | reverse complement strand
GAGATGCGCTTCGCCATAGGCGCGGATTGCCGCAAGCGCGGCGGCGTATCTTGAATCCTGCGCAAACGCGGGCGCGGCTATCTGGCTTCCAAGTGCGAAGCTCAGCGCCCCGCCGGCGAATGCGCGCCTCGTGATCAACATCAAATTTCCCCTCCGCGGCCGCTGTTCAGGGCCGCGGAGAGAGAGTCAAGCGAGTGGGGTCAGGCCTTGCAGCTCTGCGACGCGTGGCCCGGGACCTCGATCTTCGCGGTCGAGGAGGTTGCCGAACCTTCGATCGAATAGCCGCCGGCGGCGGTCATCGGCTGGCCGGCTTCCGGCGCCACGACCTGCACGAGCGGGGAATCCTTTCCGGGATGGACGTTCGCGGACTTGTTGTCGGAGAGATAATCGACCGTGACGACATTGTTGTCGGCGCAGCGATAAATCTTCGTTGCGATGATCGACGGCGGGAGCGCGACCGGGCCGTTGGCGGCAACGTTCGTGGCGTCGTTGTCAGCCACGTTCGGTCCGGCAACGATGGTGTGGTTCTCCTTGTTGCAGCCGGCTAGCGCGGCGGCTGCAGCAAGCGTGAGGAGCAAGGTGCGAGTCATACCATGCCCCTTTGCGTCACAGTCGTTAACCGTCAAGGGTACGCGCTTGCATATCGCCAAACTGGGACATAGCTTCGACGACCGACATGGCTAACCACGCCGGAAGCAGTGCTCAACGCATTCGAATTGGACTGACGGGACTTGCTTTCGCCTTCCTGCTGGTCCTGCTCGGCTCGATCATCACCCGTTCCAGCCACGACACCGGAAACGTGACCCAGCAGGTGACTGCGAATGAACCGAGCGAGCCGCTCGCGGAGCTGGGTGTCGCTCCCGGCGCGCCGTCCGAAGACACGACGAACAACAGCGTCGCCAAGAAGAAATGATCGGCGCCCGGCGGGGTGCGTTTCTGGTCCTGACGGCGACGATCCTTGCGGCCGGCGCATTCGCGCTCGTCCGCGTGGATGGAAATCCGAAGCCTTTGCCCCCGCGCGCGGCACGCGACCGCCCGGCCTTGCTTCTGCTGACGAGCTTGCCGCTGATGTTCGGTGAGAGTTTTTCATTGGAGCAGAACGGTTCGCCGGCCCTGGCTGCTCTGCAGACCCGCTATCGCGTCGTCCCGATCAGCGTCGCGAACCCGGCCGAGCTCGCAAAGGGGAAGCTTCTGCTCATGGCTCATCCGCTCGCCCAGCCCCCCGAAGATCTCGTGGCGCTGGACCAATGGGTACGTCGCGGAGGCCGAGTGCTCCTCCTGGCCGATCCAATGCTTGAATGGCCGAACGAGCGACCGCTCGGAGACCCGCTTCGGCCGCCGCCCATGTTCATGGATACGGGGCTGCTTGCGCATTGGGGCCTTCGCCTCGATGCACCGGACGAGCGTGGGCCGAATATCCGGGAGCTCGGCGGCTTCAACGTGACGACGCTGTCGCCGGGACGGCTTTCTGGAAAGTGCCGGATCAGCTCCGACGCGCTGGTGGCGCATTGCGCAATCGGAAGCGGCGAGGCGACGATCGTGGCTGATGCGGACCTGCTCGACACCGCACCGCTAGGTTCTGGAGCGAAACACAATCTCGATGGCCTGCTCCAGGAACTGGCGGAACTCGAGCCGCGGTGATTCGCGAAATCACAGACTTATCCACAGGAAAAACAATAATGGGATCGGTTGCATTTTGCGCATGTAACGCCATCAGAAACCGCCGAAATCCGCCTTTTTCCACGAAATCCCGCTGTAACCCATAGAATCCCATTGTATCCCGTCTCTCGTTGAGTTACCTACAAGGGCTGTAGCGCGGGGGGCTAACCCGTTGATTCGAGCCTGACGCGGACGTGCACGACGGTGCGCCTCCGTGAACGACGCTCCGCGCGCTGCGAACGGGGAGTGTTTAGGCGTGGCGCTAGAGCATCTGTTTCAGGGCAGCGCACTGAACGCGGTCGACGCAAAGGGCCGCGTATCCATCCCCGCATTCCTTCGCTCAGTGATCGAACGCCGCGGCGATGCGCGCACCATCGTGCTTGCGAAGCATGAGGCTTTCCCCGCCTTGAGCGCCTACGATCCCGGCTATGCCGCGCTGAAACATTCCAAGCTCGAGCGGCTGCTCGAGAAGGAAGAGACCAGCGCGCAAGCGCAGCTCGAATATCAGCAGCGCAACCTCATGGCCTTCGCGGCCACCGAAGAGGTCCCCTACGACAGTTCCGGCCGCATACTCATGCCCCCGATGATGCGGCGGAAGGGCGAGATCGCCGATCTCGCCCTATTCCTCGGAACCGGCGAGACGTTCCAGATCTGGAACCCCGAGCTGCTGCTCGCCGACAAGCGGATCCCCGAGGACCTGAAAGACATCGCCCGCTTCCGTCTCGAAGAACGGAGGGGGTCATGACCAGCACCGGTGCGAACCGGACTCCACATGTGCCGGTGCTGGTCAATGAAGTGATTGGCGCACTTGCCATCCGCGACGGCGATACGGTCGTCGACGGCACGTTCGGAGCAGGCGGCTACACCCGCGCCATGCTCGCGGCGGGTGCGGGACGAGTGGTGGCCTTTGATCGCGACCCCGAGGCGATCGAGGCCGGACGGACCCTCTTCCCGGACCCGCCGCTTACCCTGATCGAAGAGCGGTTCAGCCAGATGGACCGGGCGCTCGCCGCGCGCGGGATCGTCCAGGTCGACGCCATAGCGCTTGATATCGGCGTCAGCTCGATGCAGATCGACCGCGCCGAACGCGGTTTCTCCTTCCAGGCGGACGGCCCGCTCGACATGCGCATGAGCAAGTCAGGTCTCACCGCCGCTCAATTCCTGAACACGGCCGACGAGGCCGAGATCGCCCGGGTCCTGCGCGACTATGGGGAGGAGCCGCGCGCCCGGGCGATCGCCCGCGCCATCGTTGCCGCAAGGCCCGTCGAACGCACCGCCGAGCTAGCCGCCATCGTCCGCCGCGCCGCCGGCTTCCGCCAGGGCCAGAAGAGCGATCCGGCGACCCGTACCTTCCAAGCGGTCCGCATCCATCTCAACGCCGAACTCGACGAGCTCGAAGAAGGCCTCGAAGCTGCAGAGCGTGCGCTTGCGCCCGGCGGCCGGCTGGCCGTCGTCACCTTTCACAGCCTCGAAGACCGGATCGTGAAGCGCTTCTTCCGCGAACGCAGCGGGGGATCGCCGGCCGGTTCGCGCCACCGTCCTGCGCTGAAGGACCCGAACGAACCGACGTTCGAGCGGGTCGCGAAGCCGG
>DASTAU010000003.1:0-2957 GCA_035712425.1 Sphingomicrobium sp. | reverse complement strand
GAATCCGGGCATCTGGATGTCGAGGAAGACCAGGTCGGGCTTGTGGGTCTTGATCTGGCGGATCGCCTCGCGCCCGTTGGCTGCAGTGGCGACCACTTCGACGTCCTCGTGCGCTTGCAGCCGTAGCTGCAGGCCTTGCGTCGCAAGGGGCTCGTCATCGACCAATATGGTCCGGATGGTCATTGAACATTGTCTCCGGTTTCGAAGGGAATTTCCAGGATAACGCTAAAGCCCCCTTTGTCGTTCTGTCTCGTCTCGAACCGATGCGCCCCGCCATAGGCCTGCGACAGTCTGTCCCGAATGTTCGCCAGGCCGACCCCGGTCGAGGGACTCGCTGCGATTTCACCTCCCTCGCCGCTGCCATTGTCGGCGACCTCGATCCTCACCGCCTGTCCCTCGCGCGCCGCCCGGATCCAGATGTCGGCGCCGTTCTCGGCGGGCGTGACCGCATACTTGATCGCATTCTCGATCAGCGGCTGGAGAAGAAGAGAGGGGAGGCGCGCGCCGATCGTTTCGGATTCAATCTTGAAATGCGGCCTCAACCGGTCCTCGAAGCGCATCTTCTCGATCTCGAGGTAGAGCTTCAGAGTCTCGACCTCTTGCGCCAGCGTGACGTTGGCGGTCGGCTCGTTCGCCAGCGTGTAGCGGAGGAAGGAGGAGAGGCGCGCGAGCATCGCATTCGCACGCTCGGTCTGCTTCAAAAGAACCAGGGTCGAGATCGAATTGAGCGTGTTGAACAGGAAATGCGGATTGAGCTGGTAGCGAAGCATCGCCAGCTGCGCCGTGGAGGCCTGGCTCTCCAGCCGCTCGCGAAGCCGGATCTGGTCCTCCAGCAACAGGAAGTAATTGATTCCGTAATAGAGCGCCGTCCACGCCGCGAGCAGCGAGAAGTTGAGCAGCAAGGCGCCAAAATAGGCGATTCCCTGCGGCTTGAACTCGGGCTTCAGGAACGTTGCGACGCTCCACGTCTCGATGATCGAAAAGACGCCGGCGGCGAGAACCACCGCCGCCAGCGACAAGACCAAAGTCCAGACCGGTTTCATCCGGATGAGCCGCTTGAACAACGAGCCCATCAGCAAGGTCAGCGAATAGCCCGTGGCCGTCAGCAGGAGCGTATGGACCAGCAGCATCCAGCCGAGGCTGTTCGCGAAGCCCGACAGGGTCCTCAGGAAGAAATAACCGCTCCACCCGATCGTCTGGAGGATCCAGAAGGCGCGGTTCTTGTCGTCGAAGAAGGGCTGGTTGAGCCCCATCCCGCGGACGATCGGGTCCGCCGGATTCTGGATGATCGGGCTGTCGGTCGAGCGCCGAGGCGCCGATACCCGCCGGTCCAGGGTCGCGCTGTCGGTCGCCATTAACCCGCATATAGAGGCGCTTGGCCGTCATTGCGAGGCAAGGTTGAGCGGTTTTCGCCCCTGGAATCGAGCGCTCGGCCGGGCTCAAAAAGACAACGGCCTTAACTCGGCTTCAACTCTCTTTGTCTAACTCCTCGCCCGGGATCGTGGAACGGCGGGCGGATGTATCAGGCTCCAGATCGTTACAAGCGTTTGATTTCGGCTCGGCTCCCGGGAGGGGAATCGGCCGGTCTTGCTGCGTCCGGGGAAGCCGACTCGGAAAGCTCGCCGCTTCGCGACGTGCAGTTGATCTCGCGCGCCCATCTCGCTCCGTTCTTCGCAGCCGCGAATATTGTCGCTTCGGTGATGATGGCGGCGAGCCTGTGGTACGCCGTTGCTCCGACCTGGCTGGTCCCGTGGGTACTAGCGGTCGGAGGCGTGAATCTCGCGGCGATGCAGCTTGCTCGAACCCAGTCGATCACTTGCGTCGGCCGCTCGGGCCGCCGCGTGCCGATGTGGACGATGGTCGGCGAAGTCGCCGGCCGTGCAATCATCTGGATCAGCCTTCCGCTCTACCTGTTCCCGACTTTCGATCCCGGAACGCAGGTGATTGCCGCCTCCCTGATGGCGGGTCTCGGCATCGGCGCCCTCGGACTCGTCGTGATCCCGCCCTGCGCCAACGCCTGGATGATCGCCTTCACCGGCGGAGTTGCAGGGGCGCTCCTGCTCGGCCGGCACACGGTGCCGTTTCAGCACATGCTTTCGATCACTTTCACCATCGGCGTTTCCATCTTCGGCGTTTTGACGGTCGCGCGCTGGGCCTTCCAGCAACTCAAGACCAACGCCGACGTAGGCAGCCAGAGCGAAAGCGCCAGCCTGCTTCTCCAGGAATATGAGCAGCGCGGCGTCGGCTGGCTGTGGCAGATCGATGGCGAAAACCGCGTCACCTATATCAGCTCGCGGATGAGCGCTTTGCTCGGCAAGCCCGCCGGCCAGCTCATCGGCCATTCGCTCCCGTCGCTTCTTGGCGGCCATGCCGAGCTTGGGAAGGTGCTGCTGGAAAAGCAGCCCTTCAACGCGCTCGAGATGGAGCTGAAGACGCCGCGCGGCGGCCGCTGGATTTCGATCGCGGGTGACCCGATCGTCGATACCGCCGGCCGCTTCGAAGGCTTCCGCGGCGTCGGCTCCGATATAACCGAGATCCGCCAGACCCAGGAGCGCCTGACCCATCTCGCCAATGTTGACGTGCTTTCCGGCCTGCCCAATCGCGGCCGCGTCCGCCAGCTCCTCGGCGAAGCCCTCCGCGCCGCGACCACCGGCAATGTCCCCTGCGCGATCATGTTCCTCGACCTCGACGGCTTCAAACCCGTCAACGATACCTTCGGTCACCCCAAGGGCGACGCGGTGCTTCGCGCGGTGGCCAAGCGGCTTGTCGACGAAGTCGGCGCCGACGGCCATGTCGGCCGCATGGGCGGCGACGAATTCGCGATCGTGATCGCCGACGCCCAGAGCCGCCGCAAGGTCGAGAAGATGGCCGACCGGATCATCCAGTCGATCAAGGAACCCTATCTGATCGACCAGACCGAGATTCGCATCGGCGTGTCGATTGGCTGCGCCTTCGGT
>DASTAU010000002.1:0-4332 GCA_035712425.1 Sphingomicrobium sp. | reverse complement strand
CGTGGCGAAAGGATCTGCCTCCGCGCCGGACGCGAAGCGGCCGTCTACGTTCTCAACAAGAAGCGCGCCGAGCTCGCCGACATCGAGCAGCGCTACGGAGTCTCCATCGAAATCCTGATCGACGAGACGTTCGAAGGCGCGCGGATGACCGTGGAAAGCTCCGGCCCGAGACCTGTCGCGGCCCCGCGCCTCGAGGCTCCCGTGCAGGAGGAGGAGGACGAGGAAGAGGTCTTCGAAGCCGAGGAAGAAGAAGACGCCGAAGCCGAAGCCAGCGAAGAGCGCGAGCATGAGGAAGGGGATCGGCCGGGGCGTCGGCGTCGTCGACGTCGTCGCGGCGGACGTGGTCGGCGGCGCGAGGGCGCTCCGGAGGGTGAATCCATCCCGCAGGGCGAACAGGCAGAACAAGAGCCCGCGGTCGCCGAGGAAGCGACGGAAGGCGCTCAACCGCAGGCCGAAGGCGGAAAGCGGCGGCGCAGGCGTCGCGGTCGCAAGGGGTCCGAAGCTGGAGCTGAAACGGCTGCCGAACCGGTCGTCGAGGCCGATAGCTCGCCGATGGTGGAGCGGCCGATCGACGATGAGCCGCCGATTGCGGAGACCGCGCCTGCGGAAGAGCCGAAGCCGAAGCGCCGCCGTTCGAAAAAGGCCGCTGCGGAAGCCGAAGTGACAACTCCCGAGCCAGCGCCAGCGGACGCTCCGCCCGCGGAGACCGCGGAGCAGCCAGCCGAGCCTGCGAAGCCGACGCGCAAGCGCAAGACCAAGGCGAAAGAGCCGGTCGAAGCCGTTGCCGAGCCTGCGGTCGAAGTCCCCGCCGCAAACAATGACACATCTGACGCGGACTCAGAGCCGCGGCGCGGATGGTGGCAGAAGACGTTCGGCTAAGGCCCCCGCCTGCTGAACGGCTTTTCATGACTGGTTCAGGCCAGGAAGTGGTAAGCGGCGGCGGATGAAGTCGCAGGTATCCCGCTTCGCGCGCCTGCTCATGCTCGCGCTTACGCTGGCGTTTGCGGGTTGGCAGCCCGTGGCGGCGCAGGGCGACGATTCCGGCCCGCAGGTTCTGCGCGACACGGAGACCGAGCTGCTGTTCAAGCAGATGTCGGAGCCGCTGATTCGCGCGGGAGGGCTCGATCCGAACAGCGTCCGCGTGGTCCTTCTCAACGATCCCGAGATCAACGCCTTCGTCGCTCAAGGACAGATCGTCTACATCCAGTCCGGCCTCCTCGAGGCGGCAGACAATGTGAACCAGCTGCAGGGCGTCACGGCTCACGAGCTTGGTCACGTGATTGCGGGCGACGCGATCCGCAGCGGTCAGGGCCAGAACCAGGCGATCGGAATCAGCATCCTGTCGCTCGTCCTCGGCGCGGTCGCGATCGCGGCCGGCGCGGGGGCCGATGCCGGAATGGGCATTTTGCAGGCGGGCCAGCGCGCGGCGCTCGGGGAGTTCCTCGCCTTCACCCGCGCCCAGGAAGCGACCGCCGACGCCACCGGCTCACGCCTTCTCTCGAAGGCGGGGATCAGCGGCAAGGGCATGCTCGACTTCTTCGCGAAGCTTCAGAACGAAGAATATCGCCTCGCCATTTATTCGAAGGACAGCTTCGACCAGAGCCACCCGCTTTCATCGGAACGTATTCAGGCGCTCGAGCAGAAGCTGAAGGCCGACCCAGCCTACAACAAGCCTGTCGATCCAGCGCTCGAAGCCAGGTTCGAGCGGGTGAAGGCCAAGCTGCTCGGCTATATCGATCCGCGGCAGGCGGTGCTCCGCTATCCCGAATCCAACCAGAGCATCCCCGCCCACTACGCCCGCGCCTATGCTTACCATCAGGGTGGTTATCCGGATAAAGCCGAAGCGGAAGCCGATGCGCTCCTCGCAAAGGACCCGCACGATCCTTTCTTCCTCGAGCTCAAGGGCCAAATCCTGCTCGAGGATGGAAAACCGAAAGAAGCCCTCGCGCCACTAAGGGAGGCAACCGAGGGTTCCGGGAATGCGCCGATGATCGCCGCAATGCTCGGCCACGCGCTGGTCGAGACGAACGATCCGAAGAATTTCGGCGAGGCGAAGCAGATCCTGAAGGTGGCGGTGAACAAGGACAACGAGGACCCATTCGCCTGGTACCAACTGGGCATCATCTATGACCGCGAGGGCGATCAGCCGCGAGCATCGCTAGCGACCGCCGAGCGCAACAACCTCGAGGGCAATCCGAAGATGGCGCTCGCCAGCGCGCAGATGGCCATGAAGGGAATCCAGCCAGGGACGCCGGACTATCTTCGCGCGCAGGACATCGCCATGGTGTCGAAGGCCGAGCTCGCCAAGAAAGACAAGAAATACAGGGACGGGAAAGACCAGTGACAGAAAACAAGGCGCCGGCGGCGACCCGGGGGGTGTTCGTCGCGGCGATCGGGGGCGGGATCATCGGGTCGGTGCTGACCGCAGCGGCGCTTTTCTTCGCCCTCCCCGACCTCCTCAGCAGCCGGATTGTCCGTCAGGGGCTGATCGCTGACCCCAAGATCCTGCCCGATGCGGTCGATGCGTTGAGGGACGCCCAATATGCGCCCGTCCTCGCGGCCAACCGCGCCGCGATCGAAACGCCGTTCGGAAGCTCCTGGAAGGGCTCCGCAACCCCAGACGTCACCCTGGTCGAATTCTTCGATTACGCATGTCCCTATTGCAAGGCGAGCAACCCCTACGTCGACCGGCTGATCAAGGATGATAAGAACCTGCGCGTTGTCTACCGCGAGTTGCCGATCCTGGGACCTGACAGCGTAACCGCCGCGCGGCTCTCGCTCGAAGCCTCGAAGGCGGGCCGCTTCGGCAAGTTCCACGACGCGCTCTGGGCGGCGGGACGCCCTGCGCCCGATACGATTGCGACTGCCGCGCAAGCGGCCGGTATCTCGCCCCAGCCGCAGGAAGACCCGCTCGTCGATTCAGAGCTGAAGCGTAATTTCCAGCTCGCCGGCCAGCTCGGCGCAACCGGAACGCCCCTGTTCGTGGTCGGCGACAGGGTGATGAACGGCGCGGTCGGGTACGATGCGCTCAAGCAGGCGATCGAAGCCGCGCGCAAGAAGGCGAGCTAAGCGCCCTTAAATCCCTGAGCCACCACGTACCATTCGCTGGAGTCCTTGCGGCTCGCGGGCGGCTTGGCGTGCTTCACGGTTGAGAAGCTGCGCTTCATCTCGGCGACGAGCTGGTTGTCGGCGCCTCCGGCGAGCACCTTGGCGACGTATGCACCTCCTGGCCGAAGCACCTCGCGCGCGAACTCGAGCCCCGCCTCGACCAGTCCCATGGTCCTCAAGTGATCGGTCTGCTGATGACCAACGGTGTTTGCTGCCATGTCCGACAGGACGATGTCCGCGGGGCCCCCAAGCGCCTCTTTCAGCCGATCGGGCGCGGAATCGTCCATGAAGTCCATTTGAAGGATCGTTACACCGTCGATCGGGTCGGTCGGCAGTAGATCGATCCCGACGATGCTCGCCTGCGGAGTCTTGCGCCGGACTACCTGGCTCCAGCCGCCCGGTGCAATGCCGAGATCGACGACGGCTTTGGCGCCCTTCAGCAGCCCGAACCGCTCGTCCAGCTCGAGGAGCTTATAAGCGGCGCGGCTGCGGTAATTCTCCGCCTTGGCGCGCTTGACGTAGGGATCGTTGAGTTGCCGCTCCAGCCAGCGCGTCGAGGAAGCGGTGCGGCCCCTGGCGGTGCGGACGCGCTTCACCAACATCCTCTCCACGATTTCGTGGGGAGGGGGACCGCACGAAGTGCGGTGGAGGGGTTCTTTCGCGACCGGGAAGACCCCTCCACCAGCTTCGCTGGTCCCCCTCCCCAGCAAATGCCGGGGAGGATGTTCACAGCTGCCACCCGTCGCGCGCCATCAATGAACGCAGGATTCCCTCGCGGATTCCGCGGTCGGCAATTCCGAGATTCTTCGCCGGCCAGATCTCCATGATCGCTTCGAGGATGGCGCAGCCTGCCACGACCAGGTCCGCCCGCTCATTGCCGATGCACGGGAGCGCCGAGCGCTCCTCGAAATCCATGCCCGCGATCATCCCGCTGATCTTCTGCATCGCCTCGATCGGGACGTGGAGACCGTCGACCACGCGGCGGTCGTAGAAAGGCAGCGCCAGATGGACGCTGGCGAGCGTCGTCACAGTCCCGCTGGTACCAAGCAGTCGAATTCCCTCGCGGCCTTCCGGAAGCATGGTGGAGAAATTGGCAAAGGCGCGGCGGGCGCGCTCCCGCATTCGCTTGTAGGCCTGCAACCGGTCCGGTCCTTCGAGCGCCTCCTTGCCCTCGCTCTCCGTTAGCGACACGACGCCCCACGGCGCGCTCCACCAGGCGCGGAT
>DASTAU010000001.1:0-2368 GCA_035712425.1 Sphingomicrobium sp. | reverse complement strand
GCGGTGGAGGAGTGCGAGCGCTTCTACCCTGTCTTCCAGTTCGTCCTTTGGGGCGGCAAGTCGCCGGGCGAAGCGATCGCCGCGGCGCTCATCGATACGCACGGAGAAGCATGAGCGGGACATTGAAGCTGCCCGAGCCGACGTGGTTCGTCGGTTGCGGCAATATGGGTGGCGCGATCCTCGACGGATGGCGCACCGGCGGGCTCGAGCTTTCGCCGGTCACCATCATTCGGCCAAGCGGCAAGCCTGTCGAGGGCGCGCGTGTGGTTACCGCGCTGCGCGACGCGGGAGCGCCGCCGAGAATCGTCGTGCTGGGGTTCAAGCCGCAAAAGCTCGACGAGATTGCGCCTGAGCTGCGGCAGTTTCTCAGCGCCAAGACCGTGGCCGTGTCGCTTCTCGCCGGGGTTGAGGTGGCGAGCCTTCGCCAGCGGTTTCCGGGCGTCGGAGCAATCGTTCGGGCGACGCCGAACCTTCCGGTCGCGGTGCGGCGCGGCGTTACGGGACTCTACAGCAGCGACGTCGATGCCGAGGCGAAGACGCTGCTCAACAATCTATTCTCGGCGCTTGGCTACGCAATGTGGACGGCGGACGAGCAGAAACTTGGCGCGCTCGGCGCGGTCGCGGGAGCCGGACCCGCCTATGTCGCACGCTTCATCGCGGCGCTCACCAAGGCCGGGGTGAAGCGCGGGCTGACCGAGGAAATTGCGGCGACGCTTGCGGTCGAAACGGTGCTCGGAACCGCCTGGATGGCGGCGACTACCAACGAGAATATGCAATCGATCGCGAAGCGCGTTGCGAGCCCAAACGGCACGACGGAGGCCGGTCTCGCGGTGCTCGACCACAACGCCGTCCTCGACGAACTGATCGCGCTGACCATCGATGCCGCGGCTAAGCGCGGGGCCGAGCTCGCGGAGCTTGCGAAAATGCCTTCGCTTGAAGAGGGCGCTTCCCTGCACTAGGCGCCGGGCATGGCTGCCCCCAATCAGATGACATTCGACGACCGCGACGGCTGGATCTGGCTCGACGGTGAGCTGGTTCCGTGGCGCGACGCGCGCGTCCACGTCCTCACCCACGCGCTCCATTATGCGTCATCCGTGTTCGAGGGGCAGCGCGCCTACAACGGCGTGATCTTCAAGCTTCGCGAGCATACCGAGCGGCTTCGGAGGAGTTCCGAGCTTCTCGGCTTCGAGCTTCCGTGGAGCGTCGATCAGATCGAAGCGGCGTGCAAGGAAGTGCTCAAGAAGAACAATTTTGTCGACGCCTACATGCGTCCGGTTGCCTGGCGGGGGTCGGAATCGATGGGTGTCGCTCCAGGCAATACCAAACCGCACCTCGCGATCGCGGCGTGGGAGTGGGGCAAATATTACGATCCCCGAATCTCCGGCGATGGAATCCGGCTGGAGATCGCGCCGTGGCGGCGGCCCGCGCCCTACACCGCGCCAACGGAATCGAAGGCCTCGGGCCTGTACATGATCTGCACCTTGTCGAAGCAGCACGCCGAGCAGCATGGATATAATGACGCGCTGATGCTCGACTGGCGCGGGCGCGTTGCCGAAACGACGGGCGCCAACATCTTTTTCGTGCGCGATGGCGCGCTCCATACGCCGGTTCCGGATTGCTTCCTCGACGGGATCACGCGGCGCACCATCATGGACCTGGCGAGGAAGCGCGGGGTCGAAGTCAACGAGCGCGCTATCTGGCCGGAGGAGCTGGAGAGCTTCCAGCAGATGTTCCTGACGGGAACGGCGGTCGAGGTCACGCCGGTGAAGACGGTCGGCCCGTGGAATTTCGAAGTGGGCGATCTGACCCGGCAGCTGTCGAAAGATTATGACGACCTGGTCAACGGCCGGATCCCGAACGCCTAGCCGAAGATCGTGAGGTCGAGCGGCTCGCTCGGCCCGAACCAGATGACATGCTGCGTGTGGTCGGCGAGGTCCTCGCCCGTTTCCGCGTGCGCGAAGACCGTCAGCCCGTCGCGGTTCAGAGCGAGGAATTGCGCAACGTCGCCAAAGGTGTCGCGCGGCACCGTCAGCTGGACGCTCCCGCGCGGATGCGGGCCGACCGGCCGCAAATGGAAATGGCCGACAGCGATCGGGAAGCGCGCCTGAACCGCGGCGGCGAGCCGCTTCGCGCGCTCGACCTCCAGCGCATCGTAATAGATGTGCGCGTGGAAATCCTGGATCGCTGCTTCGGCCATGCCGCCCCGCTTACCAGATTCGCGCGCGCTTGGCGGGCGGAATGTAGAGCTTGTCGCCGGCTTTCACGCCGAACGCCGGGTACCAGCCATCGATGTTCCGGACGACCCCGTTGACCCGATATTTGCGCCAGCTGTGCGGATCGCTGGTCGTCAGGTTGCGGATGAACTCGG